>CALAJG010000255.1 GCA_937923375.1 uncultured Leucothrix sp. | reverse complement strand
GCAAGGCTAGATCCGTACCACATGATTTTTTTTGGTACACAGCCGACATTAACGCAAGTGCCGCCTAGTTCGCCAGCTTCAATCACTGCCGTTTTAGCGCCATACTCCGATGCTCTCTCTACGACAGACAAGCCGCCGCTTGCCGCACCAATTGCAATTAAATCGTAATGTTTACTCATTGAGTCATTTCCTTGTTTCAAAACGCCGAGGCGATAGTTTAACCATAAGCCGTGTATAACAGAAGTAATCTATTTAGCTAGCTTGTCATACGAGTATTTCGATCTTTTGGGTGCGTGTAAAATATATTGTTTATTATTTTATATCCTATAAAATAGAATGATGAACTTACCTACCTTGAAGCAGTTGCGCTACTTTGTGGCTTTAGAAGAGCATGAGCATTTTGGAAAAGCCGCAGAGTCTTGTTTTGTCTCTCAGTCAGCATTTAGTGTTGCGATCAAAGAGTTAGAAACTCAGTTAGGTGCGCAACTAGTTGATCGAACAAATAAAAACGTCACGATCACACGAGTAGGGCGTGATGTTGCAAACCATGCCCGGCACTGCTTACGAGATGTAGAGTATCTGACCGAAATTGCCAGAAGTAACCAAGAGTCCCTCACCGGACGGTTAAACTTAGGGGTTATACCGACGATTGCCCCTTTTATATTGCCTTCTCTGATGCCTCGTTTAAGAGGGGCTTATCCCGATTTGCAGCTCTATTTACGCGAAGATACTACTCAAGCTGTCTATACTGCATTAATGGGAGGGGAGTTGGACGTTATTTTGTTAGCGCTGCCTTATAAGCTGAGTAATATTGAAACTTGCCCTTTGTTTAAAGACCATTTCTTGCTGGCTTGCCACAAAGATACGCATTTTTTGAATCCAAAGGACTACTGTTTCGAAAAATTGCCAAATGAGAGTGTCTTGCTGTTAGAAGATGGCCACTGTTTAAGGGATCACGCCTTGTCCGCCTGTAAGTTGCAGAATCAGGAAACAGTCAGCCGATTCGCTGCAAGTAGTCTTTATACTTTGATTGAGATGGTGGATTCTGATATCGGAATTACTTATTTAACCGAGATGGCGAAAGACTCTATGATACTCAAGCATACTGATATTAAAACTTATGCGTTGGGTAAAGAAAGCTATCGTGAAATAGGTTTAGTTTGGCGCAAGGGCAGTGCTCGGAGTGAGGAGTTTCAGCTGCTCGGTGAAATGATTAAGCAAAGCCATCATAGTGGCAATGCATGATCAGTGGCCTGATATGACAGCTAAACAAGGTAACAACACCTCTTGTCAGCAGAATTCGATACCTCGGGTATGGAGTGACTATACTGAATCCAATCATAAAAATTTTGGTATTCAGAATGATAAAAGTTGCTCACATTTCAACAGGACTAGAAACTGGTGGGGCTGAAGTTCAGCTAATGCGGCTGATTGCAGCCATGGATCACAATGAGTTTGAAATGATGGTGATATCAATGGATAAGGAAACTTATCTGGCTGACAGGATTCGTGAGTTAGGCGTCCCCGTTACCTCGCTCTCACTCAAGCAAACACCTTTTAAACTCTGGCATGGTTTTAAAGTCTTACGAGACTTTAACCCTGATGTGATCCATGGAACGATGTATCAGGGTGGTGTGATGGGGACGGTTTTCCGCCGTCTTCTGCCTAAGAAACCGCATGTGATTTGGACGGTTCATGAGCCGCTTGAACATTACGATGAAGAGCCGTTACGTAAGCGGTTGCAATTACGGTTGTGGGGTAAAATGTCTGGTTCGCCAGAATGCTTAATGTACGTGTCGCACCTGAATATGGAGCAGCATGTGCCCTATGGCTTTAATAACTCAAAAGCGGTAGTTATTCCCAATGGTGTTGACACTACTCGGTTTGGGCCTGCGCCTGAAAAGGGTAAAGCTATCCGCCAGACGCTTGGTATTCCTGAAGACTGTTTGGTGATTGGCAAAACAGCCAGATACCACCGCCAGAAAAACCATGAAGGTTTTTTGCGTTCTGCGTCTCTGTTGGCTGCCAAGCATGATAATGTGCAGTTTATGTTGGTTGGTACGAATGTTGACGAAAATAATGAAACGCTGACAGGATTGATAAAAGAGCTCGGCCTTGAAGGTAAAGTCCATATGCTAGGTAATCGTGAGGACATCCCTGAGATTGTGAACGCCTACGATATCGCAACACTTACATCGTTAGGTGAGGCCTTCCCACTAACTTTGGGTGAAGCAATGGTTTCGGGTGTGCCTTGTGTCGCGACTGATGTCGGGGATAATGCTTATATAATCGAGGATACTGGCTATGTGGTTCCGGTCGCTGATGATCAAGCGATGGCAGACAGTTGGGAAAAGATTGTTGTACTGAGTGATGAAGATAGGGCAACGTTGGGTCAAAAAGCCCGCCAACGCTGCCTGGATAATTTTACTTTAGAGCAGCAAGTACATCAGCACGAGGAGTTGTACCGAACACTCCATCGCATCAACGACCGGGCTGCTGAACTAAGCAGCGCTACATTGTAGGTATGAGCTGTCAGCGTAAATCTCGATAATCTAACTTTTAGCTGATCGCTAAGGTTTCCAGATAATTGCTTCCAGTGCCCATTTATACAGAACAGTGCTAGGAGGCAATTTATTTTTTGGACCATCCCATTGACCGACAAACAAGTAAAGCAAATTGCTTCTTTTAGGCGTCATGCAGAGCACCTTGCCTGACATATCATCTTCACCAGGTCGGCAATTATAAGCGGTATTTTCATCATAGATATCGGTAAACATTGTTCCGAGTCGATGAGTCAGTGCGTTGGAGATTAGATTATCTTCTACCACTATGGAGTATATAGATTTTAAGTCTAATGTCGGATTGATCGAAAAGAGCCGCTTAGGGCCTTTGGACACTAAGATAACAGGATAGGATTCTCCTTCCTGAAAGTTTAGCTGTTCTACAACATTGTAGTTTGGAAATGCTCTTGTGATATCGCTGATATTAAACGAAGTGTTTCCATTGATAGGGCCAACGCCCCTTTCTGAAACAAAAAGACGGTTTTTATCGCCGGCATTGGCTTCTTGAATAATTCTTGTATCTTTAGCAGTGGTTATTTCTTCGCCACAACCAAATAGCATCAATGTTGTTAGTAGAGTGCCAAGGCAATGGTATGTTCTTATCGGCATGCTTTTCCCCATACAGAATGCATTGACCATCATTCTGGCATAGTAGGAGGAACTAAACAATAGTTTTCACATTAGAAGTGTCAGGTAAGCATCTAATTATAATAAATTTATTAAGCGGTAAGGGTTTCTAGGTCTAGTGACTCTTTGCTCAGCAGGCTATTAAGAATTCGTTTGCGAATTGACACTGAAAGAAGGTATTCGCCATTTTTACCGCTGTTTTCTTCAATCACAGCTTCCTCCCTATACAGCAGCGCCCTTAGCCTAGACAGAGCAGGTGGTAACGTGAGTTCACCCGTGAAGATTTGGTCTGCGAAGGTTTGACTTAATACTTCTCCAATTTGCTCAATTCCGTTTCCGGTGGCAGCTGATAGCCAGATCCTGGTTGGAATATCGTCATGGCCCATTTCGACCCTTGGTTCTTGATGAAGTAGGTCAATTTTATTCATGATCTCTATTTGTGGTGTCTTTTCGGCACCTAGAGAATGAATGACCTCATTGACTTGGACTTTGTATTCCTCGCGCTGATCATCATGACTGTCGATAACATGCAAGATCAGGTCAGCTTCAGTAGTTTCTTGCAAGGTGGCGCGAAATGCAGCAACTAGCTCGTGAGGTAAGTCACGGATGAAACCAACGGTATCTGCGAGGATTACTGACTGTTGGTTTTCAAGATCGATACGCCGAAGCGTTGGATCAAGCGTGGCGAAAAGCTGATCAGCAGCATAGACATCGGATGATGTTAACCTATTGAAAAGTGTGGATTTTCCAGCATTAGTATAACCAACTAGTGACACGGTCGGGATTTCAGCTTTCTTCCGCGATTGTCGGCCTTGCTCGCGCTGCTTGTCGACTTTTGAAAGACGTTTGTTGATTTGTTTAATGCGAATGGAAATTAAGCGGCGGTCAGTTTCAAGCTGAGTTTCGCCGGGGCCGCGCATGCCGATTCCTCCTTTTTGACGCTCTAAGTGAGTCCAGCCCCGTACTAAGCGGGTCGACATGTGCCTCAATTGTGCCAGTTCAACCTGAAGCTTCCCCTCATGTGAGCGCGCGCGCTGAGCAAATATATCCAGGATCAAGCCAGTGCGATCCATTACCCTACACTCCAGCACTTTCTCAAGATTCCTCTCTTGAGCTGGGCTGAGGTCGTGATCAAATATGACGACGTCGGGTTCACTGTGTTTGACAGCCAGTCGAATTTCTTCCGCTTTGCCTTTGCCTACAAAAAACCGTGAATCAGGTGCGCTTCGGCTACCCACAACGAACGCACGCGCTGTAGCGCCCGCAGAGCTGACAAGTTCTTTGAACTCATGCTCGTCTCTGTTTTCTCCGAGGGAGTTGAAGTTGATTTGAACTAACACGGCAGAATCTAATCTAGATTCGCCGTGCTTTGGGATGTCGAATAATTCCAAACGCTATTCGCTTAAGATATTGCGATTAATGATGACGAAACCGCCTGCAACCGCTAAGTTTTCTGTGCTTATTCTGATTCTTCAATGTTTAATTTGATCGGACGTGAAGGCACAATCGTAGAAATAGCATGTTTGTATACTAATTGGCTAACAGCATTGCCAAGCAGAACAACAAACTGGTCGAATGATTCAACATGTCCCTGCAGCTTAATTCCATTTACCAGATAGATCGCTACTGGAATACGTTCCTTGCGTAATGCATTTAGGAAAGGTTCTTGTAGCATGTGTCCCTTAGACGACATGTGTTTCTCCTTGTGTTCTTTTCAGTTATGGTTATTGCTATATTTTATCAAGTTTATTCGCAACTTCAGGCTTTCGGCCTACCGCTAATTTTATGGCCGTGGTGTATCCCTACATTAACCTGAATAATAACAGCATATTCAGGTGAACTAAAAGCACATTTCACTGTACTAACCTACTTATCTGATAAAAAAACGTCAATTTGTGAGAATATGGCTGAAAAATTATTATCTATACAGTCGTGCTCTACAATGTCATTTTCTGACCTCAACCATGTTAGCTGCCTTTTTGCCAGTTGGCGGGTAGCATTAATAGCCTTTTCCTTCATTTCTTCGTAACTAGTTTGCTCACTTAGGTATTCCCAGGCCTGTCTATATCCAATTGAGCGTATGGAGGGTAGTTGCTCGTTAAGATCGTCTCTTTGGTAAAGCGCCTTCACCTCATCCAAAAAGCCTGCTTCCATCATCAGTTCGAAGCGTAAAGCTGCGCGTTGTCGTAGCCACTCTCGATCAGAAGGAATTAGAGCAATTTTAAGGACATCATAAGGCAAGCCGTTCTCGGCGGCTTTTCTGTGATGTTCGCTCATTGATATGCCTGTGAGTTCATACACTTCCAATGCTCGCTGCAAGCGCTGTGAATCATTTGGATGAATTTTCTTTGCAGATTCCGGATCAACCGTTTGCAGTCTTTGGTGCAGAGCTCCCCAGCCTTCCTGTTTCGCCTGTTTCGTTAATGCTTCGCGAATGGTTGGGTCTGCATTGGGAAGTGCAGATAGGCCGTATTGCAGGGCTCGAAAATAGAGCATCGTGCCGCCGACCAGTACCGGAACCCTGCCAGCGTCAGTAATGGCTTGCATTTCATCGAGGGCGTCACGTCGAAAGTCTGCCGCCGAGTAGCTTTCGGCAGGGTCAAGAAAGCTTATCAAGCGGTGTGGAGCGCGTTGTAAGGTTTCCGCGTCAGGTTTGGCCGTCCCAATATCCATACCTTTGTAAATCAGAGCGGAATCAACACTGATGAGATTACAGGGATATCGCTCAACCAGGTCAATAGCCAGATCCGTTTTGCCTGATGCAGTCGGGCCCATAATGAAAATAGCGGGGGGGAGTTTGTTGCGCTTCTCAGATGCCATTATTGACCGCGCATAAATAACTTATCTAGCTGATTAAGGCTCATCTGCGTCCAAGTGGGACGGCCATGATTGCATTGGCCGCTGCGCTCAGTACGTTCCATGTCTCTTAGTAGGGCATTCATCTCAGGGATGCTCAGTCGATGGTTTGCGCGTACTGAGCCGTGACACGCCATGGTAGAGAGAATTTCGTTCATCGCCTGCTGGATACGTTCACTTGTTCCATGAGTCAACAGGTCAGATAGTACATCACGGACCAGGCTCTCGATATCTGAGTTTTTAAGCAAGCTTGGTACTGCACGAACCGTAATTTTTTCAGGCGAGAGCCGGCTCAGGGTGAAGCCAAGCTGTTGAAAAGTATCCGGGTTGCTGTCAGCACAGTCTGCTTCTTTCTTGCTGACAGATATTGCCAGTGGAACAAGCAGCGGCTGGGAGCGAATGCTTTCTTCAGCCATGCTGCGCTTCAGGTACTCATAGGTGATACGTTCATGTGCGGCATGCATATCGACTACTATTAAACCATGTTCATTTTCTGCCAAAATAAATATGCCATGTATCTGTGCGACGGCAAACCCCAGGGGGGGGATTTCGCCCGTATCGGTTAAGGCACGTTGAACAGGCATGGAGTGGTTAGAACTACCTGTTGGGCTTGATTGGTTAAAAGCGTGAGTCTGGCTGATGGAACTGTTTGAGTTGGGCCATTTAGAGTTTTTGGTTTGGTCTATTCCATCAACATCTGATGGTCCATGTGGCTGCGTGAGTGAAACGGCCTCATTTCCATGGAGTCGCTTGTAAAAATCGACTTGTTCTTTAACTGGAATATTCAGAGATTGCTGATCGCCAAGCGATGAATAACGCATTGAGTTTTGTAACGACGTCACTTTGTCAGGCTCTTGCTCATTCATCTGAGCGCCACCTGCTAACTGATCTTGCGGGCGAAGATCTGCTAAGGTTTTATGCAGACTCCGATACATAAAACCATGGACTAAGCTAGACTCGCGGAAGCGTACCTCATGCTTGGTCGGGTGGGCGTTCACATCCACTTTTGTAGGATCAATCTCTAGAAACAATACATAGGCGGGGTGTCTGCCATGATAAAGCACGTCTTGATAGGATTGACGAATAGCGTGCGTCACGACTCTATCTTTAACAATACGATGGTTAACATAGAAAAACTGTAGGTCTGCTTGCGAGCGGGAAAAGGTGGGTAAGCCGATCCAGCCTGTAAGCTTTAAATCTGCTCCTTCATGCTCAACTCGTATCGATTGCTCTGTGAAAGCCGGGCCACATATTTCGGCCACACGTCGTTCAGCCATTTCTATGGAAGTGGCGGGACGCAAGTTGAGAACAGGTTTTTGGTTATGGCGCAGCGTAAAGCCTGTTTCAAAGCGACTTAGCGCTACTTTTTTCACAACATCTTCGAGATGGCGAAACTCGGTCTTTTCAGTTTTGAGGAATTTACGCCTAGCAGGAACATTGAAAAACAGATCACGCACATCGACGGTGGTGCCGGTTGGGTGTGAGCAGGGCTCGGGATCGTCAAACTGTTCTTGACCGCTACCTTGAAGCTGCCATGCCTGATCATCAGCTTGTGACTTTGAGCTCAGCGTTAGGCGCGATATCGAGGCGATACTTGGCAATGCTTCACCCCTGAAGCCAAATGAAAGCACGTTTTCGAGGTCATCAAGGGAAGCTATTTTACTGGTGGCGTGGCGTGAAAGTGCAAGCGACAGTTCTTGCTTAGGGATTCCGCGACCATTGTCGCGAATCCGAATGCGTTTGACGCCGCCTTGTTCGATATCGATATCAATCTGAGTTGCACCAGCATCCAAGGCGTTTTCCAATAGCTCTTTGATGGCAGAAGCTGGCCGTTCAACTACCTCGCCTGCAGCGATCTGATTGATCAGATGAGGGGGTAGTTGTTTTATAGACATCGAGTTTTTTAAGAATAACCTATCGGGTATTTGCAAAATAGTAAAAGCGACAGTTAAACATCGATCATCGCAAATTGTTTTCTGAGGTGTTGAGCAACCGCAAGCCACGCACCCGCAAGCCCAAGCAAACTGCTAAAAACCAATATTATCACAGTAACCCATACACCGAGACCGGTAATGTTGTATTGGCTGCCGTATAAAACCGCCAGTTTATCGACGGGGGGGATCAAGAATAGCAAAGAGACATGAACAATTACCAAGCTGAGTATGCCGCCAAAAAAGCCGTACCAAAAACCGCCATAAAGAAATGGCCTGCGTATGTAACCTGTAGTAGCACCAACCAATTGGGTTACTTCAATCTCTTCTTTTCGGTTTTCGATATTAAGCCGTATGGTGTTGCCCACAACGAGCAAAACAGTCAGAGCAAGTAATATGGCAACTACCAGAACGACCCGTTCGGCAATCTGCATAATGGCTCGCAAACGCTGTACCCACTCAATATCCATCTGGACAGAGTCGACTTCTGGATAGCTTTTCAAGCGCTGCGCAAGCCCGTCCAGATCAACACCAGGGTCACCGAATAAACTCATTCTGGGCGTAACCACTAGTACATGCGGTAGCGGATTGCCGCCTACCGTATCGATAATGTCCTGAACGCCGGCGACTTGTTTCATGTGTTTAAGGCCGTCCTCGCGTTTAATGAGTTTGACATTCTCAATATCGTTAAGCTCAGACAGCAGCTCGGCTCTATCCTGAGCCTGCTGCGCAGTAATGTTTTGATTGATATAAACGGAAATCGTCGGGACTTCGCGCTTGTCATCGGTTAGCGTCTTTAGATTACCCAGGAGAATGTAAAGTCCTGCGGGTAACGACAACGCGATAGCAATTGCTGCTAAGGTTATCCACGTCGAGAGGGAGTGTTGCCAAAGCTGATTCAGGCTTTGGTGAAACGCTTGGTTATGCTGACTTAATCGACTGCGCAATGGCGAGGTAGCCTGTTTTTTCACTTTGCTCATTCTGGTCACCTGCTCTTAACTTTTTGCAGGGCGATAATACGCTTGCCCATCCGTTCAACCAGTTGCATATCATGACTAGCAATGAGTATCGTTGCACCCAAGTCATTAAACTGCAAAAAAGTCTGCATGATATCCGCAGCCAGGACGGGGTCTAAATTTCCGGTTGGCTCATCGGCCAATATAATGCTGGGCTTATTGACGACCGCTCTGGCGATGCCAACGCGTTGTTTTTCTCCGGCTGACAGCATCATAGGGTAGTCTTTTTCTTTTACTAGTAGATTCACTTTGTCCAGCGCGGCATGCACCCGGCGTTCGATGTCATTGTAGCGCATGCCAGAAATCATGAGTGGCAAGGCGACGTTATCGAAGATGGTCCGATCTGAAAGCAGGTGATGATCCTGAAAGATAACCCCAATACTACGTCGATAGTTAGCCACCTGATTTTGTTTGAGTTGGCTTATGTCAAAGTTATCAATTAGCACCTTGCCAGCAGTTGGTCTGTCCAGCAGGGCGATTAGTTTGAGCAGGGTGCTTTTGCCAGCACCAGATATGCCCGTCAAGAAAGCCATTTCGCCTTTATTTAGCTTCAGGTTTACATTGTAGAGTGCAATTTGCCCCGTAGGGTACTTCTTGCTTACATCTTGCAGCTCAATCATCTGAAGAGTCCATTTTTCCCCTGATTAAAATTAATGACTTATGGGGTTATAAATTATTGAGCGGTGATTTTAAGCGCTTTAGAGGGTAAAACACAATCGAGTCAGCGTTATAGCTTGGATATTTTAAGAGATAGGTGAGGATTGGGGTAATTATGCGCAATAAAAAACGCCACTCCAAAGGATAAGAGTGGCGCTGATCAGTGAACAAGCTGGAGGTTATTATTTATTTTTTACTGACATTATTTTTATTATTAATCTTAATGTTGTTAGTTTTATTGTGTCAGTCTCCTAACTGTCCATTACTACATCTACGCAATTCCATTTTATTATTGTTGTAGTCCTGTAATGGTTTATGCAATGGGCGTGCCAACTTTATAATTACCACTAAGTATTTGATTTTTTAAAATAGGAGCACGCTTTAGTTGAATAAATGCTCAGTTGACTGTCAGGTTGTGACAACCCTTGGAGAAATATGACAGTGGTGTGGCAGATTGTCAGGTGCTAAAGCGCATCGAAAGGTCGATTGCTTTTATATGTTTGGTGATTGCGCCAATAGAAATTAGATCAACTCCAGTTTGAGCGATCCCCATAATAGTATCCATGTCGACGTTGCCGGAGGCTTCCAAAGGAATTTTCTTTGGGTTGTTCTCAACGGCTTTTCGCATCGTCTCATTATCAAAATCATCTAGCATGATGATGTCAGCATCAGCCGCGCAGGCTTCTACAAACTCAGCAAAGTTTTCTGTTTCTACTTCGATTTTGATGTTGGGGTGCAGTTTTCTGGCATTGGCGATGGCCTGAGTGATGGAGCCAGCAGCCATGATATGGTTTTCTTTTATCAGAATCATGTCGTACAAACCCACTCGATGATTTTTGCCGCCACCGCAGGTCACTGCGTATTTCTGAGCGAGTCGCATGCCCGGTAGTGTTTTTCGGGTGTCTAAAATACGGGCTTTGGTACCCGCAATGGCTTTCACATAGTGGTTAGTTTGAGTCGCAGTGGCAGATAGGGTTTGAACAAAATTTAGCGCGGCTCGCTCTCCGGTTAATAAAGAACGAGACAGTCCAGTCAGGCTACAAATAATTGAGTTGGCGGGCACTTCGTCACCATCGTTAAAGTGCCAGTTGATCTTAACGTCTGAATCAAGCTGTTTGAACACTTCGTCAAACCACGCCTGACCTGCAAGGATTGCGTCTTCCCGACAAACGACTGTCGCTTCGGAGCGTGTTCCTGAATCAATGAGATCTGCCGTCAGATCACCATCTCGAATATCTTCTTGTAAAGCCAGTTGAACCATCAATATACGATTATTTTTAAGATTCATTGCATTCCCCTAATAATATGCGATGTTTTTTGCTGATCATAGGATGCAGTACTAACATTAGCAACTGATTCCTTGCACTCTCAAACAGAGTTGGTAAAGTGCGCCCATTGTCTGGAATGCAACTATAAAAGAGAGTAATTCGTTTTATGGATTTTGTTGTTGGTCAGCGCTGGGTCAGTCATACCGAAGCGCAGTTAGGATTAGGTGTCATCTCAGCAGTTGCTGATCGTTTAATTACTCTAAGCTTTCCAGCTGTTGAAGAAGAGCGTTCCTACGCTGCCAGCAATGCCCCATTAAGTCGGGTTGTCTATAAAGAAGGCGATACGATTAATACCACCGATGCCAATACATTGGTAATCGAAGAGGTTCTGGAAAACAACGGGCTTCTTATCTATTTTGGTATGGATGAGGCCGGCGATTCTCACATCGTTCCAGAATCTAAGCTGGATTGTTTTGTCCAGTTTACTTCCCCCGTTCAACGATTGTTTAGCAGTCAGCTGGACAAAGGCGATGCGTTTCGTCTGCGAGTAAAAACGCTGGAACAGCGTCATCGTTTGCAGCAATCTGGCGTCACTGGATTAATGGGATCGCGGACCAATTTACTGCCCCATCAGATTTATATCGCTAATGAAGTAGCCCAGCGCTACGCCCCCCGTGTACTGCTTGCTGATGAAGTGGGTTTGGGTAAGACCATCGAAGCCGGTATGGTGATTCACCAGCAATTGCACACTGGATTAGCTAGCCGTGTATTGTTGGTGCTGCCGCCGTCACTAGTTCACCAGTGGCTGGTGGAAATGCGACGTCGCTTCAATCTTCACTTTTCTATCTTTGATGAGATGCGCCTAACGATTGATGCAGCAGACGATCCGTTCGGCGAAGAAATTCCTGACCCAACCGCCAGCGACAACCCGTTCGAGAGCGAGCAATTAATACTGTGCAGTCTGGACTTCCTCGCCCAATCTGAACTGCGACAAGAACAAATACAGGCAGCAGGTTTTGATTTATTAGTCGTAGACGAGGCGCATCATTTGGAATGGTCACCAGAAAAAGCCAGCCTTGAATACACCAGTATTGAAGCGCTGGCCAAAGTGATCCCCGGTGTACTGTTGTTGACAGCGACACCTGAGCAGTTAGGCATTGAAAGTCACTTTGCAAGATTGCGCTTGCTTGATCCGTCCCGTTTTCATGACCTTGAGACCTTCCGTAAGGAAGAGGCAGGGTATCAATCGTTAAACGAAGTCGTTCAGCCACTTCTGAAGCTAGCTGATGATGCTGAGTTAACCGCCCCTCAACTAGAATCACTAAAGCCCTATCTGCAAGGTTCTGAGATTAAAACAGGAACGCCAATTGCACAGTTAGTGCGCCAGTTGCTGGATCAGCACGGTACTGGGCGGATATTGTTTCGGAATACTCGAGCAGCGATTCCGGATTTTCCAGAGCGTCAGGTTCATGGCTACCCACTGGCTGCACCTTCAATTTATAGCGATGAAGATTTACGTGGTGTTAATGGCTTAACCCCAGAGATAGACCAGGAAGAGCTGGTGTGGTTGAGTAGCGACCCACGCGTCGAGTGGTTAGAGGCAAAACTAAAAGAACTACGTCCAGCTAAGGCATTAGTAATTTGTGCACATGCTGAGACGGCCGTTGCACTCGAAGGCTACCTTCAGATGCGTGCGGGTATTCGCAGTGCTGCTTTTTACGAAGGGTTGTCGGTGGTTGAACGTGATCGCGCAGCGGCTTACTTCACGGATGAAGATAACGGTGCGCAGGTGTTGGTTTGTTCTGAGATAGGCAGTGAAGGCCGTAACTTTCAATTTGCCCAACATCTAATTCTGTTTGACCTGCCATTAAACCCTGATTTGTTAGAGCAAAGAATCGGTCGTTTGGATCGCATCGGCCAGAAAAATACCATCCAAATTCACGTGCCGTATCTAGAAGACAGTGCACAGGCCGTTTTGTTTGAATGGTATCAACATGGCCTCAACCAATTTACTAATAGCTGTGCGGTTGGCAAGGCTATTTATGAAAAGTTTGAAAAGGCACTACATAAGCAATTGGCAGCTGATGACGATGGCCTTGATAAGCTAATAAAAGACACTGCTACTTATACGCAGCAGATGCGCGAAAGCCTTGAGCAAGGGCGAGATAGGTTGCTAGAAATTAATTCTTGTAATCAGGACGTTGCTGCAGAGCTTATAGAAAAAATCGAAGCAGCTGAAGCACCCGAAGCGCTGGATGATTATCTGGAGCTGCTATTCGACTGTTTTAATATCGACCAGGAATACCACTCCCAGCAGGCCTTAATTTTACGTCCAACCGAGCATATGTTGACGGATGTATTTCCCGGTTTGCGTGAGGATGATATGACGGTGACGACCAATCGTCAGTTTGGTTTGAGCCGTGAAGATGTTGATTTCTTAAGCTGGGAACACCCGCTTGTTGCTGATGCCATTGACATGATTTTAAGCGGTGAGACGGGGAATGCGACGGTTGCGACGCTGCCGGTAAAAGGATTGAAACCAGGATCTTTATTGCTAGAGGTAATTTATGGCACGCGCTGCATTGCACCTAAATCATTGCAGTTGGAAAAATGCCTCCCGCTTTCCCCAATGCGTTACTTGCTGACAGCGAATGGGGCAAACTACGCGGATAAGATTGCTCATGAGCTAATTAATTCACGGGCTGAACGCGTAAAGAAGGCAACTGCGCAGGCAGGTGTTGCAGCGATTCGTGCTGATATCGAAAAAATAATCGAGAAAGCGGATGAGTTGGCTGATGCTCAATTACCTGATCTTGTTGCTCAGGCACAGAAAGATAATCGGGAGCGATTGGAAACAGAAGCAGCTCGTTTGACTGCCTTGCAAAAAGTAAATCCTGCGATTCGTGAAGAGGAAATTGCGTATTTCACAGATCAGATAAGCTTAGCCGAAGAATATTTGTCACGCGCTAAGCTTGAGATTCAGGCGGTGCGGGTTTTGATTACGGTGTAAGTCGATTTAGTTGGCCTTATTTACGTTTATTTAGATTAGATACAAGAATCCGGCAACCAGAATAAACAACGAAACCGTTATCAGCAAATTCTTAATCCACGGACGCATTCCGCCGCCTATGGGAGCTTGCTCTTTGCCGCAAATGGAGCAGTAATGTTGAATGCTTCTATTAGTGAAAATACCACCGCTAGATTCTTTCAATATTTTAGGTAGCATGGGTTTGTAGCACGAGGTGCAAGTCATTTTTTGGTACATGGATACTTCCCCTACAAAGTCTGCTGTGTATAGTAGCCGATGAGGGCGACTCTGTAAGCATACTCAGTCATCTAATGTATAAAGTTTAATCTAATCCATGATGAGCGAACAAAATCAAGGCCGGAAGATCCGGCCTTAACATTATCCAGCAATTTTCTTAACTGCTGCTTACTTTGCTGTCGCTTCGAAGAGCCACTTTTTTCATGAACACCACCTTTGCGCATAATCGCTGCCGTAGCAACAGGGTTTCGCGGCTTGAGCCGCTTTACTTTAGCCATAACATTTTCCTCTTAGTTGGCTGTTTAAAATGCGTCTATTTTAGGCCTAATATAAAAACTTATCCTTTCACACAGACGACTTGTTTCAGGGTGTGGACGATCTCAACCAGATCGTTCTGGTTTTCCATTACAGTGTCGATATCTTTGTAAGCACTAGGTATTTCATCTACCACACCCCTGTCCTTACGACACTCAACATCACTGGTTTGTTCAGCCAAATCATCGGCATTGAACAGTTTCTTTGCTTTACTGCGACTCATTTTTCGACCTGCACCATGCGAACAAGAGCAGAATGACGTTTCATTTCCTAGCCCACGGACTATAAAGGATTTGGCTCCCATGCTGCCGGGAATAATGCCAAGCTCTCCCTTATAAGCACTAATAGCGCCTTTTCGAGTTAGGTAGACTTCTGCACCAAAGTGATTTTCTCGTGCAACATAATTGTGATGGCAATTAATCGCCTCCTTTGTCGTGGTAAAGCTTGGTAAGTGTGGCTCAATAGACGCCAGAACCAAACGCATCATTTCGCGACGATTGGTTGTTGCGTAGTCTTGCGCCCAGCCAACCGCTTCAACGTAATCATCAAAATATTGCGTACCCTCCTGGAAGTAGGCTAGATCTTTGTGCGGTAAACGCCCCAAGAGATTGCCCATTTCTTTCTGCGCACGACTAATAAAATAACGACCGATAGCATTGCCAATACCACGGCTACCCGAGTGCAGCATCACCCAGACGTCATCTGATTCATCGATGCAGAGCTCGATGAAGTGGTTACCGCCGCCAAGCGTACCTAATTGTTTACCCCATGCATGATGAAAGTGCTTCATCATTTTGGTTAATCCGGGGTGTTTATCGATAATTGGCTTCAGGCCGACATCCATTGATTTCAGCGTGGATGCTTTTGCTGCCATGTTTTTATGTGAATCAAAACCAACAGGAACGTTGGCTTCTATCGCACTTCGGACTGATCGCAGGCTATCAGGTAACTGACTTGCTTTTAGCGATAAGCGAATGGCATTCATGCCGCAGCCAATATCAACACCCACTGCCGCTGGGATAATGGCGCCTTTAGTTGGGATAACTGAACCCACTGTAGCACCAATTCCTACATGAACATCTGGCATCGCAGCGATGTGATGGTGAATGAATGGTAGATTAGCTAAATGTCCAAGCTGATCTAGCGAACCGCTATCAAAATCATCAGTAAAGATTTGAACCGGAACATTGCCCTTATTCAGGGTAAATTTAACAGGCATAACGTTGTACCTTTATTCTGTTTTCCGGGCATTAAAAAACCCCGGAGACAATGTCATCCGAGGTTTATACATGCGTAAACTAATTAGCATTGACTGCCGGATGACGTAAATCATCTCCCGGCAGTCAAGCGGGGAGATGTTAGTTAGTAATTTTGAATCCTATAAAACGCATGTGTTATCTCCTGAATTTGGGGTTTAACGAATTTAAGAAGCCATTTTACAATGTCTTCAGTCTTTTGCCAATTGCAATATACAGCTTATGCTTCGATTGCTTCAAGTTCTTCCAGGGGAGCTTGTGGCAAACTATCTGAGTGCTCTGCAGGTAGGTAGGTTATGACCGTTTTACCATTAAAAAGTGCGGTGTGTTTGGACTGTTCATTAATTAATAACCTTTCAAACTCATCAGCAGGTAATCCCTTTGAGAACAAGTAGCCCTGGCCTGCGTCACAATCAGCATCTTTAAGCAGTTGAAGCTGATTCATAGTTTCGATTCCTTCGGCAACAACTTTACAGCCTAATTTGTGCGCCATAACAATGATAGCCTCACATAACGCCATATCTTCGGAGTCTGGCGAAAGCGTTGAAATAAATGACTGGTCGATTTTCAGGTAATCTATATCAAACTTCTTCATATAAGAGAGTGATGAGTAGCCTGTGCCAAAGTCGTCAATGGCCACTTCAATGCCATTGTCACGAAGTGCCAGTAATTTCTCTTTGACGCCATAGCTGCTTTCCATGAGCAGACCTTCGGTAATTTCTACAATAATAGCGCTTCCACTGACTCCGTTCTCAGCGAGGTAATTGCCCCATGCTTCAACATTGATACCATTCTCTCTGTATTGAATGGGTGATGTGTTAAGGCTAATTTGGAAGTCAGCCTCATATTTTTCTCGCCACTCTGCAGCTTTTAATACAGCAGATACGAATATCCACTCGCCAATTTCATTAATCATGCCGCTTTCTTCGGCCAGCTCGATAAATGTCCCCGGAAACACTAAACCCTTCTCCGGATGATTCCAACGGATCAGCGCTTCAGCTTTGACAACTCTACCAGTTTTAACATCCACAATCGGCTGGTAATATAACTCTAGTTGGTCTTCATCGACGGCGACTCTTAAGTCCTGAAGAATCTGACTTCTTTCTATCCTCTCGTCGCGCATTGAATCGGTAAAGAAAGTATAGCGATTACGACCAGAGTTTTTACTGGCGTACATTGCCTGATCAGCATTGATCAGTATCTCCTCGTCAGTGTCTGCGTCATGAGGAAAGCAGGTAATGCCGATGCTGGTTGAAACGTTAATAGAATGACCTTGAATCATAAATTCGGTACTGACTGCTGAGCAAATATTTCTGGCGATTGATTTCAAATCATTCATGTTCTTTATATCGCTGATAATGATTGTAAACTCGTCACCACCCAGTCTTGCAACCACATCCCGAGAGCGAACACGATTTCTAAGTCTGTTTGCAACTCTCCGCAATAAGGCATCACCAACACCGTGTCCTAGTGTGTCGTTGACTTCTTTAAACTCATCCAGATCGAGAAACAATAACGCAAAATTCTCATCGTGCTCATTAGCTAATTCGATTTCTTCGCTAAGGATTTCATAAAATTTGTGGCGATTATACAAGCCGGTTAAGGAGTCAAAATTGGCTTGCTGGCGTATCTTGTTTTCGCTGATTCTTAAGGTCTCTTTAGTTTTATAAAGAGTTAATACCCATAGCGCAGTCATGAAAATAACAAGAAATATGCCTAGGCTGATTAAGATGGCAGTACTGCGCTTGAGTAATGGGCCTCTTGGCTCTGCAAGTTTGACATTGGGGTGCTTAGCGAGCCACTGCTGTTCGGCTTTTGTTAAATTAGATTGCACGGACGTAGCGCTATCAGCGGTAGCACTGCTAGAGGAAACGTTGATAAGAAGCGCAATAAGCACGCTTAGAATGCGTCGTAGCATGTTATTTTTAGTAATTATTATCATGCAAGTTTTTGGTTGTTAAGCTCAATTGTATTCATTTTATTGAGCGTTAACCTTAAATTGGCTTAACCGAGAGGCGGCCTCCGACGACTGGGCAATTTAAGAGATAAAGAGAGGTAAGCCCCAGTGATAATGACGATTGTTCCAACAATAATTGTTACGGTTATGGGTTCATCCAGTAATAACGCACCCCAGAAAATACCAAAGATCGGAATTAAAAGGGTGACGCTGACTGTTCTTGTGGGGCCGATATTTTTAATGAGTTCAAAGAAGAGAAGATAAGCCAGCGCAGTAGATAGTATCGCGACAGCGACAACAGCGCTCCAGGCGGTTAAACTTGGGCTCGTTGTTGGCCATGTCATTACTCCAAAAGGTATCAACAATAAACCCGAAACAAACATAGTGCTGGCAGCCAGTACTTTAGGGGGGACATGACTCAGTTTGCGTTTCGTAATATTAGCGCTTACTGCGTAGCTAAGGCAGGCAGTCAAACAGGCGCATAGTGGAAGAATAGTGTTATTACCAATGCCCATTTTGTCCATCATTAAAATGCCAACACCGATAATACCAATCACCAGCCCAAGCTGCTGGCTTCGGTTGAGATAGTCTTTAAAATAGATGTGAGCAATCAATCCAGACAGCATGGGGACGAACGAATTAAGTACTGACGTCAAGCCCGCTTCCAGATAAAGCGTGGCGTAGGCGAACATCACAAATGGCATGGCAGAATTAAAAATCGAGATAAAGGCGATCATCCAGAAATCGTCGCGAAGATATTTCCAGTTATCACCCATCAATAAAATTGGAAATAATGCAACAGCTGCTAAGCCTAAGCGAAGGCTAGCAAAGGCAAACGCTCCAAACTCTGGCGAACTGACACGAGTAAACATAAACGATGCTCCCCAGATCGAGGCGAGCAGCACAAACATAAGTAAATGTTTTAGCTGGATCGGACTGTTGTTATTGCCTACTGTGTTAGTAATGTTTTGGGGGGTACTACTCTTCATAAGGATCACTGCATATCATATTAGATACGCAGTGTATTCTCATTTAAAGTGTGCGTCTTAGCTCTTTTGCGATGCGGTTTCGGAGTTTATAAGGCACCGACTGATTCATCATTAGTGCAAACGGCTTCCACTCATTGCCATCCACTATGTAACCTGCGAGGGTGCTGACTTTGTTTAGGGTGCCTGATTTGGCAAATACGCCGGGCTCAACCTCAGGTAGCAGGTGACGGTATTCTTTGAAACGTTGCAACAGCTCTACCAACTGCTTAGGGGAAATGCGATTTTTTCGTGATAAGCCAGCACCTTCCTGAAAAGTAAAGTTCTGCCAGCTGAAATGGGCCCGAAGGTTATCCTGCATATAGGACTGTACGTCTTTGGCATTGGCCGGACGTTGGAACTGCTGCTGTGCCATCATCAGCACTAATTGGTTGGCAATAAAATTGGTTGAATACTTCATCATCGGGCGAATCATATCGCCTAAAGTACGGGTATTGAGGTGCTTGTAGAATGGCGATTGCTGTGGCGCAATACCTTGTTGAATGCGATTGCCAACTGAGACACCTTCTTGCTTGAGCATGGCTAATAATAACTCACCAAAATAGCGCTCGGCTTTGCGAGGATCACGGCCCAGATTGACGCGTAACTTCTTTTTCTTAATGCCCTTGTACATGCCACGTGCGATAGGCGTCAGTGGTGTTTGTGACTCTGCTGAACGGATCCTTCGTTTTACTCGTTTTAGATTTACGGTATTGAAATTCGCCGCTAATGCTGAAGGGACTGCATCGTAAGGGTTGTTGGTTCTACCAGTACCAGGGAGAACTAATCCTCTGGAAAATGCACTGCCATCTAACACCAAGGTGTCTACGCGATGTATGCCGCGTTGGCTAAGCTTGGTAGCGATAATTTTTAATTCTTCTGACACCAAAAATGGGTCGCCGCTCCCCTTAACAGTTAGTGTGTTAGTTGAAGCGTCAAAATAGAAATCAGTAGCAAAGCGGTGGTGCTCACCCCAGCGGTAAAGTGCCAACCATGCGGTTACAATTTTGGTGGTTGAGGCTGGGATAAACGCGCGTCGATTATTATCGGCGAGTAATTGTTTTCCTCGGGTGTCAACAACTAATAGGCCTGCATTTTTAAGCGCTGAAAAGCTGGATAGTGCATTGGCTTGGGCTTGAGTATTGATTGCAAATGCGCAAACCAAGGCAAGTAGGTAAGTACGTATCATATTGTCCCCTAATATTTTTATTGTTAGTGTATTTAGTAATGTCCGGATGCTGGCTGAATCATCGTTAAAAATCGAGCGAGCGCGCCGACTCAAACTCACGAATCTCATTTGAAAAAGGGTCTACAAACTTGATGGTTTTAGCCAATAGCTGCAACGGCTTGGAGTAATCGTCACAGCGATCTTTGGGTAGTAACTCCGGATAAAAAGGATCGTTTAAAATAGGACTTCCCAGTGACATCATATGAACACGAAGCTGATGCTGTTTACCGCTAACCGGTTTCAGTTGGTAGCGTGCCAGGTTGCCCTTAGTTTCAATCACTTCGATATGAGTCTCAGCATTTGGTTCCCCCCCGACCTCCTCCATAATAAAGAAGGTGTGCTCACTTTTCACCATTCGGCTGCGGTGAATCAAGGGGAATGAGTGATCAGAAGTGGGCGCTATTGCCTCATAGGTTTTCTCTACTTCCCTGTTTTGAAACAAGTTTTGATAAGCACTGCGATATTCCTTGTCACGGCTAAATAACATCACACCAGCTGTCTCACGATCCAACCGATGTATCGGACTAATGGTCTCACTTTGAAAGCGATGCTTGAGCCGCGTTAACAGGCTTTCTTTGACATGGCGACCAGTCGGGGTCACGGGAATGAAGTGCGGTTTGTCGACTACGATCAGATGCTCATCGTCATACAAAATATCTTCGTAAAAAGGAATGTGTGGCTCATCAGGTACTTCACGATAATAGAACAGATAGGTTTCTGCCTGATAAGGTGAATCTTCTCGAAATGGCTCCCCGTCCTGATTGACTATATCGCCTCGTTCCATGCGTTCCAGAAATAACGCTTTGGGCATAAACGGAAAGCGTTCAATTAAAAAATCCAGAATGGTTTCCCAGTGGCCGTAATTCTCTGCCTTATTTTTATAACTGCCGCACTTGGGCAGCCAGGTACGGCTTGCGGATACGCCGTCACGCATGGGTAGAGGAGAAAGTAAAACCTGTTTAGGTTTGCGTTCGTACATCAACGGATATCCGGTTGGGTTGATAGTTTGCTAGTATCCACGAAACGCTATCAATACGGAATGAGATAATTGTCTGAGGGGGTGAAAATTCGGTAGACTATGGAGGTGTTAACCCAGCGGAGGGATTATGATGTCAGGAGTCAACGGACGAGTCACAATTGTAACAGGAGCAGGTCGGGGAATCGGCTTGGCTGCTGCCAGATTGCTCGCATCTCGCGGGGCAAGAGTGATGGCTGTTGCGCGCAGCGAATCACAATTGAAAGCCAGTGGATTAGACTATGTAGTGGCTGATCTTGGCACGCCTGCAGGCTGTAAATTGGCAGTTGAAGAAACTCAGGAACGCTTTGGGCCTATTGAAATTTTTGTTTGCAACCATGGTATTGGATCCGCTGAAGAAAGGGTGATTTGGGAGCAAGACTCTAAGATATGGAACGAGACCATGAAGATCAATGTCTCTGGCCCCTATCTCCTGTCAAAGTTAATTACAAAGGATATGGTGGCACAGGGCTATGGCCGGGTGGTTTATACCAGCTCCACCGCTGGGGAAATTGCCGGATATGCTGGCAGTGCTTACGCCACTTCAAAGCATGCTTTACTTGGTTTGATGCGCTCAGTTGCTCAGGATGCAGGCATTCATAATATTACCTCAAATGCGGTTTTACCGGGTTGGGTGCGTACCGAAATGGCTGAAGCGTCGGCAAAAGCAGAAGCGGATCAGCGTGGTGTCTCGGTTGATGAAATTTGGGAGGAAAGAGCTGCTTTTTATCCTGCAGGGCGAGTGGTGGAAGCTGAGGAGGTTGCCGAGGTGATTGCGTTTTTAGCCGCTGAGGAGTCTAGCGGGGTGAATGGGGAAGCGATAAAAGTGGCGCTGGGGGCAACTTGGTAGAATCTATGATTATTTGTAGTGCAGTTTTATAGAGTGCTAGAAAATTCTTTCGAGGTAAACCAATTAAATACGAAGAAGTAATGACAATACAAGCTCCTGCGGAGCAAATTTATGCCACTTATACTGCAGTGTCAGACTGGCCAAAATGGGATGAGGAAACGGTATCATCTTCAATTGACGGCCCTTTCAAAGTCGGCACGACAGGGAAAATTAAACCCAAAGGCGAGCCGGAAACAGCAATAGAACTAGTTGAGGTGACTGATAATAAATCCTTCACCGTCCAGTGCAAATTGCCCTTATGTAAAATGAAATTTGTACATGAGCTAGCGCCCGAGGGCGATGGAACTGAGGTAAAAAATATCGTCATTTTTGAAGGACTTTTATCTCCTGTTTTTGGGATGTTGTTTGGCAAGAAAATACAAAAAGGCATGGAAGGATCATTGCAAGGGCTTAAGCAGCACCTGCAAGGGTAGTCTCACTAGACAGACAAACCTAAGACCATGAAAGTAACCATGACTAGTAATAAAGCGATGTATTGCAGGAGCGGTAATCGTTTAGCGGGCCCAACGACCCAGTCAAACAAGAAAGTTACCCCGATATAAGCAATTGCTGAGCCAACAACAAAACGTGGAATCATCTCAATAAGCTGTGTAGCGTACCACAGTAAGCAGCAGGAGATGACTGCGGTGAACAAGCCAGTTAATGGCAGCTGCTTCCCTTGTCTGGCATTCATTGATGACCAGGCAGGAGACAGATAACCAGGCCAGCCACCGACGAGACCGGCGAGTATATTGGCGATTCCTGTAGTACGTAGATCTTTGTTTTGATCGAAACGACCTTTGACGGTGAGCTCAAACCCACTGTTGTTGAGTAACATGGCGATGGCTGAAAAGATCGCGAGGCAGGCTAAACTACCAGACTGTTCCGCGATAGCATGCCATTGGATGTTTTGAAATTGTGTTAGCGTTATTCCTGTTGGCGGCGTTGTAGGTAACGCTTCAAATAGCCATCCTTCCAGACTGAGGGCTTCCGGTGAAATTCCTAGGAGTGACGTGATAGAGAAAAAGCAAAGTGTCGTGGCAAGCATCGCGGCAGGAATTAATAAGGCATGTTTGATATAGAGGCTCAGGCCGTACATGAGTAGCGCCAACAATACGGAAGGCAACCAACGAATCAGTGCCTGAAACTCCAGAAGCGAGTATCCAGAAGAATTACCTAATGCGTTGTTAATTCCGCCTAAGATTAACAAGCAACCGGTTGCACCAAGAAACCCCGCCAAGACAGGGTAGGGCAATAAACGGACTAGCCTTCCAAGCTGGAAGATGCCTAGAAGGTAGAAAAAGGTGCCAGTAACAACCGAGGCCAGGCCAATGGTGACAATAACCGTGGCAAAAACGGTGTCGGCTGATGCATCAGTTGATACCTTTCTAACAATCTCTGCTGTAGCTATCACTAGTATTGCGGTTGGGACATCTTGGGGTATCGAGATGCATCCTTTCCATGAGCCCATGCTGCTGATAATTGTCATGGATATCACGCTACCAGCCATAAGGAAAATCGCCGCTTGGCCCAAGTAAGGAGCTAATGAACCAGTGAAAACTAACGTTAACATGGCAATCCACCAGGGCGTCTCAACCAGGCTAATGGTGATGCTGTTGAGAATTGTGTCTAATAACGTTGGTTTGTGAGAAGTAGGTTTGCTTTTTGCAACACAA
>CALAJG010000254.1 GCA_937923375.1 uncultured Leucothrix sp. | reverse complement strand
CCAGGCTCAAGGAACAACTCTGGGATACCATCTCCGTCAGTATCAGTCACTTCAATCTGCACGGGGTTACCGTTATCATCGACACCACTTATAGTAGTACCGGCCAACGCACTGGTTAGTACTGTATCAGGAACACCATCACCGTCCGTATCAACATTGATAACCGTTGTCCAACCAGGAAGAGTATTCGTTGGATTCATCTCAACCGTTTCGACTTGGTTACCATTGTTCTCTAGCTGATGACTGTACTCAACCGTTCCACCTGGCTGTACCTGGTTTTGACCGTTCGGCGTGATGACTACTTCACGTGTTGCTTCAACATCTACTGCATTCGTTACGCTATCACTAACACTTGGCGTAGAGGTAGACGTCGCTGTGAAGTTCATTTGATAATCAAGGTCACCATCTGTACCTGTTAGCGCTGAAGCGCTGTCATTGACAGCATCGTAACCATCAACAGCACCCGCTTGATCAGAATTGCTTAGCGCCTCAGAAGGATCCGCTGAAATTGAGACTTCCGCTGTATAAGGGAAAACACCGCCACCTGGAATGAGTGGAGTAGTTGTAATGACATTACCAGCCGCATCTTTATAAACAACATTCCAGCCTGTCGGTACATTGCTTGAGCTCAGCAAGAATGAATCCGGATTCCCTGACTCATTTGCTAACTGCAGGTCAAAAGTAACCGTGCTGTTTGCAGTACCCGTTTCTAGCACAACGGGTGCTTCATCTTGCGCATTGCTTACACCATTGTCATTGAAACCATCTGCTACCGTTGAACCCTGACCCGCAGTTACATTGGCAATATCAACATTCGGTGGTGTTATTGCACCCAGCTTCAACGCTGTAGTATCTGATGCCGGAGCAGCATCAGGATCAGTTGCTGAGGTCGCAGTCAGTGTTGCGTTGTAACCGTTAGCTGGAGATCCTGAAATACCTGCTGGCAGGTTAGCCTTAACCATAATTGTCTCACTAGCACCTGGTGCCAGCATACCTGTATCAGGGAAACCGTCATTGTCAGTATCAGTTAACTGCACAGCGCCAGTTGCATCCCAATAGGTGAATACTGTGCCAGCAGGGAAACCATCTGTAGCATCGCTAGTTGCAACTACATTGAATGCATCATCACCATTACCATTATTGGTAATGACGTGTTGAAACAGAACCTCTGCACCAGTGGCTGCAACGTCAACAAACTGAGAATCATTTGAAGTTCCAGCGTCATCATCACCACCGTCATTTGTACCAAGTGCTGCACCCACATTCGTATCAACCGCATCAACACCGAAAGTTTGTGGAATAACATCATTAGTGGTATTGGATGGAACTGGGCCGGCTGTTGAGTCTGATGGATCACCGTCATCATTTGGATCATCAAATGATAGGAAAGTATTGTCTACATCTGAGCCTGCTGCCCAAGTAGGCTGATACTGAACTGTATAAGTCACAGTAACAGTGGTGTTTGGTGGTAAAGTCACATCTTTAGCAACAATAGCGTCTAGCGTATCAGCACTATCACCGTCAAAGTTGATATCACCCATCGGGTCAGTTGATTCAACTATTGAAGTTGTAATCAATGGCACAATATCACCTGCGTTAATCAATCCATTTGCGGAGATACTGCTAGCAACCAAAGCTACCTGAGTATCAACTACACCATCGCCATCAGTATCTACCTCAGGTAAAGCATCCACTATATTTACGTTAGCAGCATCGCTGCCACCGTTATTTTTAACAGTCAGCGTATAGGTAATCTGGTTATTTGCTTCATCGTGAACTGAAGATTTATTGAGCACCAGCACTGGTCCAGTTGAAACGGTGATAGTGTCATCATTGGTACCGTCTGTACCATCAACGTTCGCACCAGTATCAGTTACAGTCGCGCCGTTCGCCGATACTGCTGTAAGCTCAGTTGTTAAAGTTGATCCATTAGCAGCGGTCGTCGGAACAGCCAACGCTACTACTAAGCTAACCTGATCACCAGCAGGCACACTAACAGGACCCGTAACAATTGCTTCACCAGGGTCAGGCTGTCCGTTGTTGTTATCGTCAAGGTAAACAACACCACCGTTGTCAGCAGCAACTGTGAAAGTATCTGCAATGTTACCCGTATTGGTTAAGGTGTGCGGGAAGTAGACCGTTTGACCCGGAGCACCAGACAAATTATTGTCATTTTCAATCGTCGCACTGTAAACCGGTGCTACAGTAACAACTGCTTCATTTGACTGAGCAGAATAGCTATTTCCGTTCTCATCTTCATAAGTAACTGTCGCAAGGTTTTTAATTAGTGTTCCAGCTGCTGTTTGAGCCAGTACCTGAGCACCAAAACCGGCCATACTACCTACTGCTAGAGAAGTAGCAATCAATCTCGCCAATGGCTTCATTTGATTTTTTGTTTTCATTATTAATTAATCTCTTTATCAATTCTTCTAAGAAAGAAAGTGTTAAGCAATCCTTTCAAGATGGCTTATTGCTTAACGTGTGATATCTATACCGCATGAATTGTTTTGATAATTTGGCGGCATTTATCGGACTACAACCAGGTGAATAGGAATTACTTTACCTTGACACGGTAAGAATAAAGCTGCTTTCCAAACCCTTGAATAGGCTGTTTCACTTTCCAACGAATATTTGTGTACTTCTCAGCTGGGATAACTACCGTTTCGATCTTGCCATTTGCTAATCGCTTTTGACGTCTCACAGGCTCGCTTTCAAAACTTGCACCACCATCAATACTGACTAATAGATCAGCTTCGACCCCGGCTTTTGCACTACGACCGACGTAAACCGTATTGGCAGGAATAGGTCCACTTACCACTAAGCCTGACAGTGTTTTTTTCATTTGATTTGTATATGAAAGATTGTATTCGAGTACATTTCCTGGCGCTGTCTGCTTAGCTGGCTGACGGTACTCCTTGCCCTCTGCATTCGTTTTTACTAGATAAGCCTGCATATCACTTACCAAAGAAGGCTTGCTCTTAGCCGTAACATTGAACATAACGCCAGCAGACACGGTTACGATACATAAACCAAGTGCTATCTTTTTTAACATTTTCTAACCCCAAACTAATTGTTTTTATGACTATTGTTGATAACAACCAATGACAAACCAGCCAGAGTAAACACTGAGGCAGTCTTGGTCAGTAACGGTAGCTTGCACTACAGCATGATTCTATTTGTAGAACATCCTTCAAAGATTAGGCGCTTTGAGCTGAATCTCTTCTTAACCTGGACAAGTGGTAGCAGTAATGAACTTTGGATTCAATTCATGAAGGGCATTTGTAAAAGTCTTAACCAGTGCTTGTAATTTCTTAACAAATGGCAACATACTGGTATTATTAATCAATCTGCTTTTTTTGCGTTAATTCAAGTTGCCTGGGGATATATGAGTAGTTTGCTAGTTATTGCTTTTCTGATTTTCCTAGTCTGGTTCTGGTTTGACTCAGTAAGAGCCAAAGAAGCCGCAACTAGTGCGGCAGCACTTGCCTGTAAAGAAATGCAAGCACAGCTGTTAGACCAGACCGTTGCGCTGAAAAAATTACGTTTCGTTCGAAATACCAGAGGTCGAATACAACTGCAGAGAAGCTATAACTTCGAATTAAGTATTGATAGAGAAGCGCGCTCTTTTGGCAGGGTGTTCTTATTGGCTCAGGAAGTATCTAGCATCCAACTTGACCATGCTAATGGCACCACCATCATATAGACCAATAAAAACTTAGCCACTGAAACGATCTTATAAACAATCCACCGATTAGCCTATTGTGTATTTTTTTAATTCAATGTTATGATTTAGATCCCTTAAAAAATTAATATAATTAGGAAAATCTATGTCTATTGCAAAAGTTACAGAAATTACTTCTAGCTCTACAAAAAGCTTTGATGACGCTATTTCTGATGGTATCAAGCGTGCGAATAAGTCATTAAAGAATGTAACAGGTGCTTGGGTTGCAGATCAAAAAGTGACAGTTGAGAATGGAAAAATTTCAGGCTATCAAGTCAGAATGAAGATCACGTTTGTTCTTGAGTAACCAGATTTACCCAGAAGGCAGGCGAATTCGATATTTGCCTGCTCTGAACAACTTACAAAGAAAGACATCTAGTTACTTACTATTCCTTGAGCACCGTATTCCCGTGCTAACTCCATATCTTTTCCTGTTACACCGCCTGACGCATAAACTGGGATATTCACTCGACTTGATAGGCTTTGAAACATCGGCCAACCCAGTGCGCTCTGCCCATTTTTCTCACCTGTTAAAACCGGCCCAATGATAATGAAGTCCAGACCCAACCGTTGGGCTTTGAACAACTCTCCAGGCGTAGAACAACTTGCCGATACCTTAGCAGCAAAAGGTCTCTCTTGAATTTTCAGTAGCTCTTCTTGGCTCAAGTGTACGCTATAGTCGTTTCGAACCAATGGAGGTGGGGACTCAAGCATGATAGTTGCTTGATGCTCTGCAGCTTTATCAAGTAGCCAGTTTAGACTTTCATGGTCAGGTTTGAATAGAGAGTCCTGCTCATTAAATGTTTGGAGGAACATCCACTGGCCAGACTCAAGGCTAGAGATAAAAGATTCTTTATAGGTAGCATCATTTGTCACACTTCCTAACATTTTTATATGCTTTGGAAGCAAAGCAGCTTCTACAATTGATGCATTGGCTGCCGGAAAATCAAAGTTATTCAGGTTTTCACTGGGAACCCAACGTATTGACTGCCCCTCTTTACCAGTCGCTGTACCTTCCCACTGCAACACTTCATAGACATCTAAATATATCGCCTTATCTTCATATTCATGATAAACGCTGATCAAGCGAGTGCTGTGGCCAATATCTATACCCAGCTCTTCATTAAGTTCTCTGACTAAGGCTGAACGTCGGGATTCGCCCTTTTCAACCTTCCCACCGGGAAACTCCCATTTCCCTCCTTGATGTTTATCTAAAGGCCGCTGAGCGATCAGAACATTTCCATCAAAATCGCGAATAACTGCTGCCACAACCTCAATTGGCAGCATCGTCTGATCGTCATCATTAACCACTTATTTTACTCGCAGTTTTTTCTTAAAGAAGGTTAACGGAACAAAATCTGCGGCGCAGCGAATAGTGGGGATCCAGCGTGCTAAATTATTGGCAGTAAATGCTCTCCCTTCATGTTCTTTTTCAAAATCTCCATCATGAAATACAACCACACCCTGACGCCCTTTGCCTGAACACATCTGGTTCATGACGTTATCAAGAATTTTGTCACCATTTTGATAGTCAACATTCCAATCATACGCTGTCATTTCCCAACCAATATGCTCAAAGCCATTACGTTTAACAGCTTCCATTGCCTGAGGTTTAGCTTTTTGGTTAAACCACCCATCACCAAAGGGCAACCGGAAGACTGCCGGTTCGGTGGTTAAGTGATCTGCCAAAATTATTTTCGATTTCTGGATATTCCATTGCAGCTTGGTAGCAGGCAGCTCAGAGTGTCGGTCGTGATGGTAACTGTGTGATCCAATCGTATGGCCTTCACGTTTCATCCGATTTAACGTACTCACTCTCTGCTTACATAAGTTGAGCGACTTACAGGCTGCTTCGTTGCCTTGCTTACAGCTATTTTCATAAAGACTACAATCGACTTTGTTCCCTAATATAAAAAACGTGCCCTGAATTTTTTCACGCTTCAGTACATCAAGCACCTTTGGCGTGACATCAGAAATTCCATCGTCAAAACTCAGGTTTATTTTTTTCTTTACATCTGGGCATTGGTAAGTAGCTTTTACTTTCGCACAATTAGGCTGTGCTGCATTGACAACCGGCATGAGAGGCAGAGATAAGAGCGGAAGCAGCCCAATCCACATTTTTAATAATTTCATTAACTACGGTACTCCGCATTTATAGTGACATAATCGTGGGAAAGATCTGACGTCCAAACAGTCGACTTAGCATCACCGTCATTAAGATCAATCCGAATGGTAATTTCCTCATTCTCCATTTCTGATTGACCTGCTTGTTCGGTATAAGTTGCGACTGGTTGGCCGGCTCCGATTAACTGAGTATCCCCTAACCATAACGATAGCTTAGAAATGTCCAGATATTTCACTGGGCTACGACCAATGGCGGCTAAAATGCGACCCCAGTTAGGGTCACTTGCAAACAAAGCAGTTTTAACCAGAGGAGACCTGGCCACAGTAAATGCAATCGCTTGTGCAGTCTCCAGATCGGGGGCAGACTGCACACTCAACGTAACAAATTTTGTAGCACCTTCTGCATCACGAATAATAGACTGAGCTAAATGTTGGCAGAGTTCATTCAATGCTTGTTGAAATACAGCTACCTGATCTTCATCTATAGATATTCCTGCTTTACCGGTAGCAATTAAAATCAATGCGTCGTTCGTTGAAGTATCTCCATCAACGGTGATGGAGTTAAAGGATAAGTCAACGGCCTGCTTGAGCATAGATTGCAACAGGTTCTGGGATATTTCTGCGTCCGTTGCGACGTAAGCTAACATGGTTGCCATGTTAGGCTCAATCATGCCCGCACCTTTGGCTATTCCTGTCAGTGTGACTTGCTTGTCGCCAATCATCAACTGACTACTGATCGCTTTTGGCATGGTGTCAGTGGTCATAATAGCCTTGGCAGCAGATAACCAATTATCTTCATCCAAGCTTCGCAGCGCTCCGGTAAATGCTTTTGTAAATGGCTCTACCGGCAGTTGCTCACCTATAACGCCTGTTGAAAATGGCAGAACTTGTTCTAGTGAAACACCGGTCAACTCAGCAAGTGATCCGCATACAGCTTTGGCGTTAGTTAAACCTTTTTCCCCCGTTCCTGCATTGGCATTGCCCGAGTTAACCACTAGAAAACGAGGTGATTGTTTTTTTAGGAAATCACGACACAGCAACACAGGAGCTGCACAAAATCGATTTTGTGTAAAAACACCCGCAACAGAACTACCCTCGGCAATCTCGACAAGTAACAGGTCGTCACGGTCTTTATAGCGTATACCTGCCGCTGCAGTAGACAATCGTACACCGGCCACCGGCCGTAAAGTACTAACCGGAATATAGTTTACAGCCATATATTTATTCCAAAATCTATAAATTTATTATTTTAATTGGCCATGGCATTGCTTAAACTTCTTGCCTGAACCACAAGGGCAAGGATCGTTTCGGCCTACCTTTTCACCAATACGTTGATAGGTGCGCGTGGTCTCTCCACTGTTATTATTGTTAGAATCATCGCTTAGTACATTTGAGGCTTTAGCATGAGAAAATTCCATCGGAGCCTCATTATGCTCAGGTGCCGCAATTTCTTCAGGGGCCTCTTGTGTGATCTGAATTTTCATCAGGAAGCTAACCACTTTTAGTTTGATACGATCCAATAAATCCTCAAACATTTCAAACGCTTCACGTTTATATTCCTGTTTAGGGTTTTTCTGTGCATAACCGCGCAAACCAACGCTTTGGCGCAAGTAATCCATCGATGCCAGATGCTCTTTCCATTCTTCATCCAACACATGCAACATCACATCTCGCTCTAGCTTCCGCATATTTTCAGCGCCAATGAGCGACTCCTTGCTCTTGAGTGTTTTGTCCACTTCAGTTTGAATGCGGTCGCGGAGTGGCTCTTCATGCAGTTCATCATCCTTATCAAGCCAATCCTGAATTTCCAATACCAAGCCAAACTCTTCCTCCATCGAAGCGGTCAACCCTGGAATATCCCACTGTTCATCCAAGCTTTGAGGTGGAACGTAACGACTGATAATACTATCTACCACATCAAAACGAATCGATTCAACTGACTCCTGAACATCCTCTCCTTCTAACAGTTCAGAACGTTGCTGATAAACTACCTTACGTTGATCGTTGGCGACGTCATCATATTCAAGCAAGTTCTTGCGAATATCGTAGTTGTGGCCTTCCACCTTTCGTTGAGCATTTTCTATCGACTTAGAAACGATCTTAGCTTCAATTGCCTGACCTTTTTCCATGCCCAACTTTTGCATAATGCCTTTGACCCGTTCCGAGGCAAATATACGCATTAAACTATCTTCTAAGGACAAGAAGAATCTAGACGAGCCTGGGTCACCTTGACGGCCAGAACGACCACGTAATTGATTGTCAACACGGCGTGACTCATGCCGCTCCGTTCCGATAATGTGTAAACCACCTGCCGCTACAACCGTTTCATGACGTGCCTGCCAATCCGCTTCTTCTTTTGCACGGGCAGATTCATCATCACCAATTGCCGCAAGCGCTGCATCCAATGAACCACCTAGTACGATGTCCGTTCCCCGACCGGCCATATTGGTTGCAATGGTAACCGCACCAGGCCTTCCCGCGTTCTCGATTATGTGTGCTTCACGCTCATGCTGTTTTGCATTGAGCACTTCATGTTTAATTTTTGCCTGCGTTAATAGTCCTGACAACACTTCAGATGTATCAATAGATGCAGTTCCAACTAATACAGGCTGTTGGCGTTTTTGAGCCTCATGAATGTCTTCAACAATAGCGTCATACTTTTCAGCCTCTGACATGTAAACCAAGTCATTTTCATCCTTACGGATGGCAGGCATGTTGGTTGGAATAACCACCACTTCTAAATCATAGATTTGCTGTAGCTCAAATGCTTCAGTATCGGCAGTACCTGTCATACCTGACAGTTTGTCGTAGAGTCGGAAATAATTCTGGAAAGTAATCGACGCCATGGTCTGATTTTCAGGTTTTATATCAACACCTTCTTTCGCCTCGATTGCCTGATGCAAACCTTCAGACCATCGACGACCGGGCATGGTACGCCCTGTAAACTCATCGACTATGACAATCTCGCCAGCACTAATAATGTAGTCCACATTTAATTGGAACAATGTATGGGCTCTAAGCGCAGCATTTAAATGATGCAATACAGAGATGCTAGCACTATCGAATAAGCCCTCGCCTTCAGGAATAATCCCAGCTTCTCGAAGCAATTCTTCAGCGCGTTCGTTACCGGCGTCGGTCAAAAATACTTGTTTAGATTTCTCATCAACTAAGTAATCACCCGGCCCCTCTTCATCTTCAGGCGCTTGCGGCGTTAAATTTGGAACCACTTTATCAATTGCTTCATAGAGCGTAGCTGACTCACTTGAAGGCCCTGAGATAATCAGCGGAGTGCGCGCTTCATCAATTAGGATTGAGTCAACTTCATCAACAACCGCATAACTAAGAGAACGTTGAACCCGCTCTTCTTTGCTGAATGCCATGTTATCTCGAAGGTAATCAAAGCCAAACTCGTTGTTAGTCCCATAAGTAATATCAGATGCGTATGCTTTTTGACGCGCATCCTGATCCAAGCCACTGACGATGACACCTGTGGTCAAACCGAGGAAACTATATAGCTTAGACATCCACTCAGCGTCACGACTAGCAAGATAGTCATTCACCGTGATAACGTGAACCCCTTTTCCGGGAAGTGCATTAAGATAAGCCGTTAGAGTTGCTACGAGTGTCTTCCCTTCACCTGTTCGCATTTCAGCGATTCGCCCATCATTTAACACCATACCGCCAATCAGCTGAACATCGTAATGCCTCATTCCCATGACTCGTTTACCCGCTTCACGAACGGTGGCGAATGCCTCGGGTATTAACGACTCAAGTGTTTCATCGTTAGACAATCGCTGACGAAAATCTGCCGTTTTAGCCTGTAGTTCTTGGTCAGAAAGTTGACCATAGCTGTCTTCCAGGGCATTAATCTGATCAACAACCTTTGCGTAGCTTTTTACTACCCGGTCATTGCGACTTCCGAAAAGCTTTTTAGCAATCGATCCCATCATGATATTTATTTTCTCCCCGGATGATTCCGGTATTATTTGTTCCCGTTTTCTCTACGGTAAAAAGGTTGTTTAGCTGCACGTCGCAAAACACACCTTCATTTGAATAAGGCTTTAATTGGGAATATTGGGGTAATCGCTAAGAATGCAAGCGGGGTCTCTGTTTACCAGCAAGGCCAGAGTTACGCCAATACGAATTAATTTAGCCGATTATAGTATAGATCGACATATAAATTCACGCTTAACACTATGACTTATTAGTATTGTTGACCCTAGGGGAATCTATTAATTATGTTTACCTATGAAAACCCTTGGATTGATGTTTTTATTATTTTTAAGTATTTCTAAATGCAAGTGAGGCCCCGTTGATCGTCCGCTAGTACCTAACCGAGCAATCTTCTCTCCACGCTCGACTGATTGCCCCTTTTTCACAATCGATGCTTCTAAGTGCGCGTAACGACTTACAAAACCATTAGCATGCTTAACTTCTACTACGCGACCATAGCCACCTTTTCTACCCGTAAAGATCACTTTCCCTGCAGCCACACTGAAAATACCTGAACCGCGAGGGCCAGCCAGGTCGATGCCATTGTGTTGTCTAAGCCGACCAGTAAATGGGTCTTTACGTCGCCCAAACTCTGAGGATACATAAGCGGTTTTTACTGGCCAACTTGCTTTCCATTCTGACTCTCTTGATATTCTTGATCTTAGTACTAACTGCATCCTTTCAAATTGATTGCTTCGCTCATTTAACTGTTTTTTTAACAGCTTAATGTCTTTAGTTACTGAAGTGGAAAAATTAGAAGTAAAGCGTTGAAAGATATTTCTTCCGCCTAAACCTCCGCGAGCAGGAGGTTTATCAAATTCAAAAATACCTTTATCAAGCTTAGCGAGACCGACCATTTTCTTGGCGAATTCTTTCAGGCGCTGAGTCTCTCCCTCAAGATTGGCCAGCTGTTGCCTCAGATGATGGATATTGTCTATATTTGCTGAAGACCCTGCGGCGTAGGCTGTTTCAGTGGAGGTAGTGATCTTCTCCAGTAACATCGAAATACTTAAGATCATTACCACTAAAAAAATAATGGGCACAAAAAACTGCCGGACGGGCGCGATATCCAGCGCCAATCGCTCTGTATCATTATTTATTTGAAGCTGAAAACTCACGCCAACACCACACTTGCATCATAATTGCTTTAGAAATCAGTTAGACTAAAAGCATGAAACAAGTGAACCAACTTCCACATGCCTTCCTAAATGAAAGCCTCAAGAATATTGACAAGCTGTCAAATAACGTATGTGAGTATCTACAAATAGATTCCAAACAACACAAGTTGCATGTGCTCCAGCGCCAGCAAGAAATTGTGATCATTGTTGAAGAACCGATTCTTGCAAGCCAGTTGAAATATCAGCAAAAAGCGATTCTTAAGGATATAAATCAATCGTTGCTTTGTGAGTACAAAACAATAAAAATAAAACTATCACCGCCTAGGATGCTCATGGAAGTAAGGAAAAAGGCGCCAAAGCCCCTACCAGATGAGATTTCGGCATTACTTGATCAAACTCGCAAACACCTTGATACAGATTAAACAACTAGCTTAAGCGTAACCCAGCTCACCGGCATAACTAACTGTCGCTTCTTCTTCTGTTTCCATGGTAGTCAATTCCCAAGCATCTGGTTGAGCCAAAAGCTCATGTAATAATAAATTATTTATTGCGTGCCCAGATTTGTGGCCATGGTAGGCACCGATTATACTATGGCCTACGGTATATAAATCGCCGATGGCATCAAGCATTTTATGTTTAACAAATTCGTCCTGATACCTGAGGCCATCTTTGTTTAGTACTCGGTATTCATCCAGCACCACAGCATTACCCAAACTCCCCCCTAAGCCCATATTTTTTGAGCGAAGCATTTCCACATCGCGCATAAAACCAAACGTTCGGGCGCGGCTAATTTCACGACTGTAGGATGATTTAGATAAGTTGAGGGCCAATACCTGACGTGTAGATTTTACCGCAGGGTGGTCAAAATCAATCTCAAAGGAAACCCTAAAACCGTCAAATGGCCTTAGTTCTGCCCACCCTGATTTATTCTCAAAGCGAACTGGCTTCTTTATTTTGACAAATTGCTTAGAGGCGCGCTGCGTTTCAATACCGGCAGACCGAATCAAATAAATGAATGGAGCCGCACTGCCGTCCATGATAGGTATTTCTGAAGCAGTTAAGTCCACATAGGCATTGTCAATTCCAAGACCTGCAAAGGCTGACATCAGATGCTCAATAGTTGAGACTTTGACCCCCTCTTTTACAAGTGTCGTACTCAGCATCGTTTCACCCACAGCATCAGGTGTACAAGCAATTTCCACCGGTGTTTCAAGATCTACCCGGCGATAGACAATGCCTGTATTAGATGCTGCAGGTCGCAGCGTCAAACCAACCTTTTGTCCCGAGTGCAGTCCTATGCCCACCGTATTAACAGTGCGTTGCAGTGTTCTTTGTGCCAGCATTTTTTACCCCTGTATCGAGCCTTTTTTCTTATTCGTGGTCGATAAATAAGTTCTTTGGTATATCCCAAGTTTTAAATGAAGCCAGTATTGAGCGGTATGCACCAGAATTATAAAAAACGTACATATCTGATAACGTAGCCAACGAAAATTGGTTGACAAATTTAAAACCTTACAAAATCCCGCTGTAATTCGAGCGTCATATTGCAACAATTTCAGCGGCTTGTCTACAAATGAGCAACCTTTGGCATAGGGGATGGTGTATAGCGTCCATTCGCAAACTCACAAATTTGGCTAACCACGCCTTCTCCTGACAACCCAATTTCACTTAGCTGAACGTCCCGTTCGGCATGCTCAATGTAGTCATCTGGTATGCCGAGATGCAATACCGGAATGTCTAAATTTAATCGCGATAAGCATTCTGACACTGCGCTACCTGCCCCACCCTGAATAGCATTATCTTCAATAGTGACAATTAAGTCATATTTCTGAGCTGTTTTAGTAATAATGGATTCATCCAAGGGTTTAACAAAACGCATATTTATAAGGCTTGCACCTAACTCATCCGCCGCATAACTGGCGGCGCTGAGCAATGAACCAAACAATAAAATTGCGATACTTTGTCCTTCACGAAGCTTTACCGCCTTGCCAACTGGCAACGCTGACATTTCTGTTTGGACCTCTACGCCAACGCCCTTACCCCTTGGGTATCTTACGGCCGTGGGGCCATTTTCCAGATATGCCGTGTATAACATCTGCCGACATTCGTTTTCATCGGCCGGAGCCATTACAATCATATTCGGGATGCATCGGAGATAGGACAGGTCGTAATTACCAGCATGGGTTGGCCCATCTGCACCTACAAGCCCAGCGCGATCGATTGCAAAAACGACTGGCAAATTCTGGATTGCGACATCATGGATTAATTGGTCATAAGCACGCTGTAAAAAAGTAGAATAGATTGCAACAATAGGCTTTGCACCATCACAGGCCATACCTGCAGCTAAGGTGACTGCATGCTGCTCCGCAATAGCGACGTCAAAGTACCTGTCAGGATAAGTTTCAGAAAACTCTACCAAACCAGACCCTTCACGCATCGCAGGCGTAATTCCCACTACCCGATCATCTTTTGAAGCAATATCACATAACCATCGGCCAAACACCTGAGTATAGGTTGGTGATGAGGCTTTGCTACTTTTGACTATTCCCTGCTTAAGATTAAAGGAGGAAACTCCGTGATAACCACAGGGATCTATTTCCGCAGGCTCATAACCTTTGCCCTTTTTTGTTACAACGTGAACAAAACGTGGTTCATCAAGCTCACGAATGTTTTCAAACATTCTCACCAATTCAAGAACATCATGACCATCTACCGGACCGTAATAAACAAAGCCCATTTCTTCAAACATAGTGCCTGGCATCAACATGCCCTTAGTATGCTCTTCCGCGCGTCTCGCCAACTTTTTTACGCTTGGCGTTCCTGACAATATTTTTTTACCCTGCTCACGAATGCTTGAGTAAAACTGTCCTGATAATAATCTTGCTAAATATTTACTTAACCCACCCACATTTGGAGAAATTGACATGTCATTATCGTTCAGTACGACTAGCATGCTGGCATCTAAATCTCCAGCATGGTTCAAGGCCTCATAGGCCATTCCTGCCGTAAGCGCACCATCGCCAATTACAGCGATTGCCTGACGGTCGATTCCTTGCTGCTTTGCAGCTAGTGCCATCCCCAATGCGGCACTGATGGAAGTACTTGAGTGCCCTACACCAAAGGTATCGTATTCACTTTCAGCGCGCTTTGGAAAACCTGATAACCCCCTTTCTTTGCGAATGCTTTTGAGCGCATCTTTCCTTCCGGTGAGGACTTTATGAGGGTAGGCCTGATGCCCAACATCCCATACCAATCGATCTTCAGGCGTATTAAATACATAATGCAGGGCAACTGTTAATTCAACCGTGCCTAAACCTGCTGAAAAATGACCACCTGACTCAGATACTGACTGCAGGATGTATTGACGTAATTCGTCACACAGTTCTGGTAGAGACTCTTTATCTAGCTCCCGCAATTTCACAGGTGATATGATTTCTTCTAACATAGACTTTTACTTGTTTCGATTGACTATATAATCTGCGATATTGTGTAACAGTTTCGCATCAGCTCCAAAATCTTCTAACGCCAACACCGCTTCTTCATGAAGTGACCGGAGTTTTAGCTTGGCTCCTGCCATTCCCAACAGCGCCGGATAAGTCGGTTTATCCGCTGCAATGTCTGCCCCTTGCTGCTTACCTAGTGTTTCAGTGTCGCCTTCAACATCCAGAATATCATCCTGAACCTGAAAAGCTAGCCCCACTGCATTCGCATAGCGAGTCAAGGAATTTCGCTGAGCTTCGGTGACGCCATCATCACAATACGTTGGCATTACTACACAAGCATTGATTAATGCACCAGTTTTGTGTGAGTGCATGACTTCAAGTTGTTGTTCGGTCAAGTGCTTTCCAATTGAAGCAAGGTCAATTGCTTGGCCACCGACCATCCCCTCTGAGCCTGCTGCCACTGCTAAAATCTTCACCAGCTTTAGTTGGTTTTGCGCAGATACCTCAGCTATTGGATGACTGATAACATCAAATGCAAGCGCTTGCAATGCATCGCCTGACAATATAGCCGTGGCCTCATCATAGGCTTTGTGGGCGGTAGGCATCCCTCGACGTAAATCGTCATCGTCCATCGCAGGAAGATCATCATGGATTAATGAATAGGCATGGACACATTCCACCGCTGCAGCAATTCGGTCAAGTGCTACTAACGGAATATTTAAAGCCTGACCACTTGCGTAGACTAAACTAGGACGGACTCTTTTACCTGCAGCCAGTGCTGAATAGCGCATCGCCTCATGCAACCTTGATGGTGTGATGTCACCCCGCGGCAAAAACCCATCCAGAACCCGCTCAACTCGTACCCGATAGTTTGCTGGTAGCTTTGAACTACTCATCGTTTAAGAAATCTTCCTCACCATCTTCAGTCAGCAGCTTAACTCTTTGCTCAGCTGAAGCCAGCAGTTTTTGGCACTCTCGGCTTAGCCTCACCCCTTCTTCAAACGACTGCAACGCTTCCTCGAGACTCATTTCACCCTTTTCCATGCGTGTAATGGTAGCCTCTAGCTCAGCAACAGAGCCCTCAAAATCAATTTTGCTTTGTTTCTTACTCATGAAAATTATATTGATCTTTCAATGATTGAAATGCAAGTAGTTAATGAAACAGTTCAAATTCTAGCTACAATTTATAATTAGCGTATCGCAGGTACAAAAAAGCCGCATTCAAATGCGGCTTTTAATGATGTTTAGCTATATTTAAAACGCAATTTCTGTCTTGAGTTTCTTAATAGCACTGCTCTCTAACTGTCTAATCCTCTCGGCAGAAACACCATATTTATTCGCAAGGTCTTGAAGTGTGGCTTTTTTATCTGTCAACCAACGACTTGCCAGTATATCTTTACTACGATCATCAAGCTCAGCCAAAGCACCGTTAAATCGCGCTTGTGTATGATCTTCCCAATCCTGAGCCTCCAACAAGTCAGCAGGATCTTGGTTCTCTGTTGGCAATAGGTATTGACTTGGCGAATAGGCCTTATCGTCATCATCCTGGCCCGGTGACAGGTCAAATGAGATATCCAAACCGCTCATGCGCTTTTCCATTTCCATTACATCTTTGGTGCTTACACCAAGATCAGTGGCGATCGCATCCGCCTCGGCAACATTTAACCATCCCAGACGCTTTTTACTGCTGCGCAAATTAAAAAACAATTTGCGTTGCGCTTTGGTAGTAGCAACTTTCACTACCTTCCAATTTTTCAGGATAAACTCATGCATTTCTGCTCTGATCCAGTGCACAGCAAAAGACACCAAGCGTACATTTACTGTCGGATCGAATCGCTTTACAGCCTTCATGAGACCAATATTGCCCTCTTGAATCAGGTCAGCAAGCGGCAACCCATAACCACTATAGCCACGCGCAACTTTGATCACGAATCGCAAGTTGTGCATGACCAAGAGTCGTGCTGCTTCAAGATCACCCGTTTCAACGAGACGAGTTGCATATGCTTTCTCATCTTCCACACTTAGAACCGGTACTTCATGTACCGACTGGACATAGCTTTCCAGGCTACCCGCACTAACGGATAATGCTGTACTACTTAATGCCAGTGACTTACTCATATTTTTCTCCAAATTCCCTGCTATTTTTAGCACTCATACACTGAGAGTGCTAATTCTTAAATTAGTTCCGAATAAAGTCAAGTAAATGATAATATTTTAAGCTAAACGGCCTTTTGGGCAATCATTTCAAAGACATTCTTGGCCGCAGTAACGGTTTCAGCTATATCTTGCTCGGTATGAGCAGATGAAACAAAACCTGCCTCAAACGCAGAGGGTGCCAAGTTTATCCCTTGCTCAAGCATTTTATGGAAAAATTGATTAAACCGATCCACATTACAAG
>CALAJG010000253.1 GCA_937923375.1 uncultured Leucothrix sp. | reverse complement strand
CGTTCCTAGGATTACTCATTCTTTAGCTTTCGTTTCATTCGCAGCTTTGTCGGCATGGGTGTTTGTTAAAGCTGCTTTTAAGGATAAGGCGAATCCGAAACTACTGCTTATTTTCTTCACTGCCGCTGCCTCGCATTTGTTATTGGATGCTTTGGTAGGTGGCACAAAAGATCCCATCGCTTGGCCATTCTTAAATGATGGTTTTGGTTCGCCGATAGGGCTACTACCAAGTGCAGGAAAACTTAGCCTGAGTAATTATTACTTCTGGAGGAACCTGCTGATTGAGTTGGGTATTTTTGTGCCTATAATACTCTTTTGTTCCTATTTAATCGGCGCTAAAAAGGGGCATTGGCAGTTATGGAAAAAACTGCTCTGTTTGGGGCTTTTTTTAGTTTCAGTGTTCATCAGTTTGAGTTTGTCCCGGCATTGATGATTCGCCTCTTACGGTGCTGCCTGATTCGAGGTACATTTTATTGGGACAAGCATCTAAAATGTAACCTTTCACCCATGAGCACCCTTAATCAATGAGCGCTTACCAACCTTTTTCCGTATCTATACCCGACGACACGATCCGTTCTATTCAGGCTCGCGTTCGCGATTACCCTTGGCACGAAATGCCTGACGATGGGGGATGGGATTACGGCACCAATCTTGACTATATGCAGGAGCTTTGTGAGTACTGGGCAACGGAATACGACTGGCGTAAGCATGAGGCGCAGATCAATCGCTTTTCGCAGTTTAAAGTCGAAATTGATGGCATTGATATGCATTTCATCTATGAGAAGGGGAGTGGGCCTAACCCTAAACCGCTGATGATTAGTCATGGGTGGCCTGGAACAGTGGCTGAGTTTCTGGACTTCATTGATTTGCTGGCACATCCAGAAAAACACGGCGGCAATATCGATGATGCATTTGATGTGGTTGCGCCTTCGTTACCTGGTTTTGGTTTTTCAGGGCGTCCTCCTCGTCCGTATGGACCAAGAAAAATGGCGACTGTTTTGAACAGTTTGATGACCGATGTCTTAGGCTACGAAACTTACATCGCACAGGGTGGAGACTGGGGCGGTGCCATCTGCAGTTGGTTGGGTTACGAGCACCCAGCCTGTGTCGCTATTCATATCAATATCTTAACCATGCGGCACAAAGACGGTCCGCAGGGTGCTGAGGAAATTGCTTGGGCAGAACAGTTTGATATCGATCAAGTGATTCAGGACGGCTATCGCACACAGCAGGCAACCAAGCCGCAAACCTTGAGTTACGCGATGATGGATAGCCCTGTTGGGATCGCTGCCTGGATAGTAGAAAAAATGCACGGTTGGTCGGATATTCAGGGCGATATTGAAAATGTTTACAGCAAAGATCAGCTGCTAACAAATATCATGATTTACATCGTGACCCGTACCTTTAATACGGCTTCCTGGATTTACTATGGGCGGCGTGAAGAAGGTGGCAGAATCTTATCTCCGGAAGGAAAAAGAGTGGAAGTGCCTACGGGTTGCGCACTGTTTCCTAAAGAGCTGCTCGCTTGGCCACCGCGCAGTTATGCAGAGCGTATTTATAACATTACGCAGTGGACGGAAATGCCTAGAGGTGGACATTTTGCAGCAATGGAACAACCTGATCTGTTGATACAGGATATCCGTACCTTTGTACGGAGGCTTGGTTAGAATCAAGTCTGATTGTTGCCACTAAAACCTGTATCCAAGTGTCAGTCCGTACAAAACATAACGATCCTCAAACTTATCGTTCTGTTCATTCGCGTAGCTTTGCAGGAAAGTGTTGAGGTTCCCAAGGTTGTTAGGGTTGTTTGACGATAACCTTAACTGTGTTTCCAAGCCAAACACAGCCCCAACCTCTGCCTGTAGATAGGCACCATTGCCGTTCTTATTCCCAAAGTCATATTTATAGCCCACGCCGACATAGGGAAGGATTTCCTCGGTCTCGATCGTCCCACTAATCACTCCAAGCTGCGCGCCAGAATACAGCACGCCACCTAGCGGGTAGTTGAGGGAATTATCAGCTGTTGCAGACAGTGTGGCCGGGTCGCCCAACTTAGTAATACCAACACTAGCGAAAAGCCCGTTATCCGGAAGCCAAGGGAACCAGTCTAGCGTTAGCTTGAGGTTAGACTGGTCAACGGTTTCCGCAAAGTTTATGGAGCCAACCCTACGCTTGTTTTCATAACTTAGCAGCGAATAGCCAAGTCGGGCTCTGAGGTTAGGTGTCATGAAATAACCCGCGTCAAGCCCAAAACTCTCGCCTAAGTCATTGATAGTTGCTCCGCTAAGACCTAACTCCATTCGAGCGTTTACTGAGTTTGCCTGCGATACTGCTGACCCTAATCCAGCAGCAATCCCTAGTACGGTGACAATCACTTTTTTGCCAAGTAAACGCGTAGCTTTCAGTTCAATCCGCATGCCTAACAACCTCATGGATTTGGTGATACAACGAGGAATGGTGTGGCGTAACTCACGGGATCATTCAGTAAATTAGTTATCCAGTCAGGAACATTAGTGACTGGTTTTTGGATAGCAGATAGTGGGTCAAAGTTGAAAACTTCCACGTTCTGATTCAAGTCTTTATTGAA
>CALAJG010000252.1 GCA_937923375.1 uncultured Leucothrix sp. | reverse complement strand
TCACGCGTAATGCCGATTAATAACTATATTATCGCCACCGAACCATTAACTGATGAATTCGCCACTGAACTTATACGCGAAAACCACGCCGTGGCTGACTCACGATTTGTAGTGAATTACTTTCGCTTAAGTGCCGACAAGCGCATGCTATTTGGTGGCGGTGAAAACTACAGCTTTCAGTTTCCACCCGATATTAAATCCTTTGTTCGCAAACATATGTTGGCGATTTATCCGCAATTGCAAGGTTTTGAAATCGATTATGGCTGGGGCGGAACACTGGCGATTACGGTTAGTCGGATGCCCTATTTTGCAAAGGTTTCTGAAAACGTGCTGTCAGCCAGTGGGTACTCAGGGCACGGCGTGGCCATGGCGACGATGGCGGGAAAAATCATGGCCGATATGATCGATGGTAAGCTCGCTAATTTTGATACCATGGCAGGGCTAAAGACTTACCCGTTTCCTGGTGGTACGACCTTACGCTTCCCGTTATTAGTGCTTGCAATGACATACTATTCTTTGCGAGACAAGCTTTAGTCCAGACGGTTATTTCTGCAATTCCTGATAAATCTGATCAACATCTTTGATTAGTGAAATACCATCACGAATATCGGCTTCAATGGCTTGTTTCAGCTGTACCGCATCGTTGTTACGAATTGCTTGAAGTGCTTCCTGATGCCGATCATTGGCATAGTACATCTCTAACTTTGATAGGCCGATACGGACAAATGGGCCGAGCTGTAGCCACAGACTTTCTATCATCGGCAGGCTTACCTGAATCGGATTACAGCCGTATAAATAACGATGAAACGCCTGATTCGATAAACTGCCCTGCATCTTGTCGCCAGCGGCATAGGCCGCATCTACCAGACTATCCAGACGCATCAGTTCATTCAGCCCCTGATCGTCAATATGCGGAAGTGCTTGCTCCGCTGCATGGGTTTCCAGCAGGATGCGCAGCTCATAAAGCGCTTTGAATTTAGGCGGTGAAATCAAAGGAACCATGACCCGTCGGTTATCTTTGACTTCAACGGCTGCTTGAGAAGCTAGTTTGTGCAAGGCTTCACGCACCGGCATAGGACTAACTTCTAACTTATCTGCCAATCCACGAATAGTTAGCGCAATTCCGGGACGTATCTCACCACACATCAAACTGCGCCTAAGTACCTGATACACCCACTGATTAACATTGGTGTCTTCAGCTTTATCAATCATTGACAGCGTGTATTGATTGTTAGTCTTCGTCATCAGCCTGCTCACCTTTTTAGGCTAGCCTTTGTTCTTCGTTTTTGTACGGCCGGGTTTTGCATTGCGTTCAATTAGCTCGATAATCATTCCTGCCACGTCTTTTTGTGAAGCTTTTTCGATGCCTTCTAATCCGGGAGAAGAGTTAACTTCCATCACGAGAGGCCCCCGATCTGAACGAAGTAAATCAACACCAGCCACATTCAAGCCCATGATCTTAGCTGCATTCACCGCCGTAACGCGCTCTTCAGGGGTGAGTTTGACTAAAGTTGCGGTACCACCACGGTGTAAATTGGACCTGAACTCACCTTCCTTTGCCTGCCGCTTCATCGCCGCAACGACTTTACCTCCGACCACCAGACAACGAATATCAGCACCACCGGCCTCGGCGATAAACTCCTGCACGAGTATCTGCGCTTTCAACCCCCGAAAAGCTTCGATAACACTTTCTGCCGCTTTACGCGTTTCAGCCAGCACCACGCCGATGCCCTGAGTGCCTTCGAGCAGCTTGATGACATAAGGGGGCTTGCCGATGAAATTTAATAAATCATCTGTATCATCCGGTGAGTGGGAGAAACCCGTCACCGGCATACCGACACTTTTACGGGACAACAGCTGCAACGAGCGCAGCTTATCTCGGGACCGGTTAACAGCAACCGACTCATTTACCGGATAAACCCCCATGACTTCAAACTGCCTAAGCACCGCTGTCCCGTAAAAAGTCACTGAGGCGCCGATTCGGGGAATTACCGCATCAAAGCCGCTGAGGGTTTCTCCCTTGTAGTGAATCTCCGGATTACCGCTAGTGATGTTCATGTAAACACGAAGTACATCTAAAACAACGACTTCATGGCCGCGTTCTTCTGCTGCCTCGATTAAACGCCGTGTCGAATACAAGCGCGGGTTACGAGACAATATAGCAATCTTCATTATGCTTCCTCAGTACCATAGTGGGGGAATAAAGGACTTTACCTATCATACCAAGCAAAACTGTTTGGGTAAGCACTTCATCAGTAATAATTATTTGGTTTGAATTTAAGAAACCGATTTGGCATTCATACACAGGTAAATTTAGCGAGCTTTCCATGGTCGATATCGCTTTAGTGTAGGATAATTGCATTAGATCACAGAACAGTAAACATCTGTCTATAAACATAACTAATTAAAAAATGGGTCAATATAAATGGCAAGTGGAATTTTAGCATTACTTGATGATGTAGCAGCGATAGCAAAACTGGCTACCGCCTCTCTTGATGACATTGGCGTTGCTGCTATGCGGGCTGGATCAAAGTCAGCCGGTTTAGTGATAGACGACGCAGCGGTAACTCCAGCCTATGTTACAGGGCTTGAGCCAGCACGTGAGCTACCGATTATCTGGCGTATCGCCAAAGGGTCGTTGTTTAATAAAGTCATCATACTGCTTCCGATCGCCCTATTACTGAGTGCTTTTCTTCCCTTTTTGATTACGCCAATACTAATGCTTGGTGGTGCCTACTTATGTTATGAAGGTGCTGAAAAAATAATAGAGAAACTAAGTCGTAACAAAGGCGATGAAGCCACCAGTAAGATCGATCATCCCCCCTACGAAGACCCAAAGGAACTGGAAGACAAGAAAGTTGCTGGAGCAGTTCGTACAGATTTGATTCTATCGGCTGAAATAATGGCCATTGCTCTGGGTGAAATTGGTGACAGCAATATCTTCACACAGGCAGCGGTACTCCTAATTGTTGGAGTCGTCATTACAATTGGCGTCTATGGGGCTGTCGGCATAC
>CALAJG010000251.1 GCA_937923375.1 uncultured Leucothrix sp. | reverse complement strand
GGTTTCAGTACAGCCGATGGTGTCGAGGATATCCAGTTGGGTGGCATCTTTCCATGCCTGCCATGCCGGAGCAGGCAGCGCTTCACCGGCTGACATACAGATGCGGATCGAGTTTATATTGAAGCGTTCGGTAAAATTAGGCAGCGCGAGAATAGCGCCATACACTGTAGGCACGCCAACAAAAACGGTAGGTTGGTAATCTTCAATCGCCTTCAGCACGCCGGCTACTTGCCGTGGCGGGCTGGCATATAACACACAGCTTGCACCCACGTACCATGGGAAGATCAGGTTGCCGCCAATACCATAAACAAAAAACAGCTTGGCAACTGAGAACGTCCGGTCATGTTCGGTCATGCCAAATGCATCGACTGCCGAAAGTTGGGCAATCAACGGGTAGTCTTTGTGCGCATGTGGAACGCCTTTTGGCATGCCGGTGGTGCCGCTTGAATAGTGCAGCGAGCAGATGTCATCGCGGTGAGTGCGCTCTGCGTCGAGGGATTCACCTTCGCCGTCGATCCAGTCGCTAAAGGTTGCATAACCGCTGTCTCCAGAATCACCAATAACGATAACTTTTTGCAGTGCCGTGTGTTTTGCCAACACGGGTTCGATAACACTGCGCAGACTGTCGTGAACGATCAATACACGAGCACGGGAATCGCCGAGTATGTAGTCGTATTCTTCAGTTTTAAGCAGCGTGTTCATGCCGAGTGCCGTGCCGCCAATTTTCGCGGTGGCAAAGAATGCCGTAACCCACTCAGGCCTGTCGGGGCAGAGAATAGCCACACAGTCACCGAAGCGGACATCGAGTTTCTTTAGCGCGTTGCCGACCTGATTTACCTGACGAGAAACTTCGCCAAAAGTCATTGATCCATCGTCGCTTAAGATCGCCATTTTGTCGGCGCGGGTTGCGAGATTGTGTTCAAGGATCTCGCAAATATTGTAGTGAAGCGGAAGGTCTGCGGCTTTCATCAATGAGCCCCTAACTATCGTAAGCTGACACTAACTCACCGAAGGTTTCCGGGTAGAGATCACCTTCTAAAATCGCTTTGGGAATGTAGCCAACTTCGCTCTCGATGCTGGTCAGCAAGCTCATGAACGCCAATGAATCCAGGCCAAAGACGTCCAACTCATCGTCTTCATCGATCGCATCAGGAAACGGCATAGGCGAATGCTCTACAACCACGGCTGCAAGCTTGGTTTTACAAATATCTCGAATATCCACTCTGGCCCTCCTCAAGCACTGAGTTGCCGCTATTGTACTGTTCGGGCGGTCTGGTTTCTATGGAAAATATTCTCAAGCTCACACGTAATGCATGACAAAAATAAAAATGGGTGATATTTTTCTGAAAACAGTAAAAATTGATTCGTATGAGGAGAAAATAATGAACCCCTTACAAATCGGGCTGATTGGCTGTGGCCGAATTAGTGACATCTATTTGCAGACCTGTGCACGGTTTGCAGAGCTAGAAATAGTGGCCTGCGCTAGTTTAGACTTGGATGAATCACTGGCAAAGGCAGCACAGTATGGAATTGCCAAGTCATGTCAGCCAGATGACATTTTTACTGATCCCTCGATTGATTGTGTGCTGAATCTCACTATTCCCGCCGTGCACGCAGCCATCAGTCGCCAAGCGTTGCAGTCTGGCAAACATGTTTACTCCGAAAAGCCCTTTGTCACCGAGCTTGATGAGGGTCGGGAGATTCTTGAATTAGCAGCACAGAAAAGACTGCTGGTTGGCAATGCTCCGGATACTTTTTTTGGTGCGCGTTGGCAAACTGCGCGTAAATTAATTGATGCCGGCGTGATTGGTAAACCGACAGGAGTGTTTGCTTTTGTTGGCACTCACGGCGTGGAGCGCCATCATCCAAACCCTGATTTTTATTACCTTGACGGTGGCGGGCCATTATGGGATTTGGGCCCGTATTACCTGACCGCGATGGTCTTTTTACTAGGGCCATTAAAGCAAGTCTGCGGTATGGCAAAACGCACGTTCAATGAGCGCATGATCGAATCACAGCCGCGCGCGGGTGAGATGATGCCGGTTGAGGTTGATACTCATGTGCAAAGCATGCTGGCATTTGAGTCTGGTGTGATCGGTTCAATGACCATGAGCTTCGATGTTTGGGATTCGGAGACACCGCGTTTTGAGGTGTATGGCGAAAATGGCACTTTGTGCATCCCTGATCCCGATCCGGTGCATGGCGCGAATATTTTTGAAGGGGAAGTTTGGTACCGCACACGCGAGACCTGTCGCTGGGCATATCAGCCAAGGAAAACGGGCAAAGAACATTGGCAGGTCGGTGAAAATACCCATGCCATTAATGAAAACTCACGAGGTGTCGGATTGCTGGATTTGGCGCATGCCATACATGAAAAACGCCAGCCCCGTGCCAGTGGAGCTTTAGCGCTACACGTGGTGGAAGCGATGACCGGCATTTTGGAATCAGCTGAACAGGGTTGTTTTAAGGAGATGCACACTGCTTGTCCGGTACCAGAACTATTAGCTGAAAATTTTGGAGTGAAGACAAGGGAGCTGTCATGAGTATTAAACGTCTGGATTTTGCAGAGCCATTTTTTGATGTGCATCACATTGAAAACCTGAGCATTCATCACATTGAAGGGCGGGCTATTGTGCTGAATCTGTCGGACCAGCCCATGCAAGTTGAAACGCAGCAAATGACTTACCTGCAGTCGAATATTGTGGCGGACATCACGCTACAAAATGTGCAGCGTGCCTTGGTTATTGAGCGTTTTGATGCTCACGATGATGACGCAGCCTTATTTGAGCAGGTCAAACAACACTGGCCATCCGCTTATGAGGTTCGCAAGGAAGAGCGTCTGCGAGGGGTGAGTCATTATATGTCGCCTAAGGTGTGGGTTCGCAATATCGGTCTCACGATGTATCACTCAGGAAGTGTCCCGCTGAAGGTTGGGCTGCATAAATTCCATCCCTTTTGTGAGGAGCCGGGTTTTAAGGAGGTACATACCCAGATTGTTGGTGTAGGGAAGATGCAACAATGCCGTGAACAGGATATTAATACCTTGTACTGGGAGGAAACCATGGCACCCGGCACGACACACCGGCCGATGTACGATACGGAGGGGAATTTTCCATGGCATCAGTATGAAACTATCACACCCGCCATTTTTATGGCCGTAGAGATCCTGCCTAACGCACCGCAGGAGGTGGTCGCATGAATACAAAACTACTGCCAGAAAACCTGAGTGCTACATCAGAATTTCCTGTGTTATCCAGACGCCTCCGCTTAGGCATTGTGGGGGGTGGTCGGATCGCAGGGATGCAAGCGATGGCCGCTAGAATGACCGGATATTGGGAAATCGTTGCTGGAGCCTTGTCCTCTAAGCCAGAGCAGGCAGTGGCGCGTGGTGCGCAGTGGCACCTCCCTGAGGAGCGTTGCTATGCTTCTTTTGCCGAGATGGCAAATGCAGAAGCTGAGCACCCCGATGGCGTGGATGCGGTGATGATTACGACGCCGAATCATCTGCACCACCCAGCAGCGGCTGCTTTTATGGATGCCGGAATTGCAGTGTTATGTGATAAGCCGCTGACAAACGAAATCAGCGAAGCGCAAGCCCTGCTTGAACTGCAACAGCAAACACAAGGCGTGTTTGGGGTGAGCTACGTGATGTCCTGTTTTCCGATGGT
>CALAJG010000250.1 GCA_937923375.1 uncultured Leucothrix sp. | reverse complement strand
ATCAACGATATTAACCGGAGCCACCTTTTCAGGCGCGCTCGCCCCTGTCATGTCAAAGGCGTAAATCGCACCGCTGTAGTTGTCGCCAACAAATAAAGTGCCGGTGTCTGAGAATTCCAATGCGCCTGCAAATTTCAGGTCGGGTTTTGCAGCATGTGCCGTGGTTGCAACGGCCACGCTTGCGGCGAATAGTAGCGTCGCTAACGCTGTTTTCTTGAAATTAATCATGTTACTTCTCCGTGTATTTAGGGGTAGCAGAATACTGTTAGGATTTAAAAATTACCCATCAACCGTGATAGGCTTTGCTGATCGCATATGAATCCTCAAACCAGTTCCACAGAACAAGTTTTCCATCTTTAACCTTGGCGCGTAATGCAAACGTAAACTCACCAATTTCCTTACCGCTCTTGGGAGTAGTGCCATTCATTCTGCCGAAAATTGCGACGGTATCTCCTGATGCAAATGCATCTTCGGTTTCCCATAAAGTGGCTTTCATGTTTTTGGAAAACACTTCGAGGAGTTTGAAGATTTCTTCCTTGCCATTCCAAGTCCCAATCCACGGGAGCGTTTTATCACCCTCGTTGTGCCAAACCATGTCATCTGCCATGAGCTTCGACATGCTTTCCTGATCGCCTTTGCTCATAGCGCCCATGAAAGCCATCACAGTGTCAAATGAGGCCTGACTGGTTTCATCCATCGCTTTTTTGTCAGGGTTATTACTATCGCCGGCGATGGCAACTGTTTGGCCAACGTTGACTGCCAAAGCAGCACCGATCAATGTCTTTAATACGTTTCTGCGTTCCATTGTCTTTTACTCCGAATACATAGTTGCAGTGCTAAAGTACCAGTGCATTGGCGCATAAAGTCCGCGCCAATAGCGTAGGCATTATCAGAATTTCCCAGGGTAGCCTTCAGGTAATTTACCGGATGGCATATCAGCAATGACGTCCCAGTGCTCGACAATCAGCCCATCTTCAAGACGGAACAGATCATAAAAGGCCGTTGGTTTACCGCCAAAAGATCCTTCAGAAAGCGTCATCACAAAGTTACCTTCGCCGATGACTTTATGCAGCTTGGAGTACTCCATGGTGATGCCCTTCTTCTTCATCTCACCCATGAAAGCGCCAAAACCTTTCAGGCCATCAGCAACCTCAGGGTTGTGCTGTAGGTAGGTCACGGGGCTAATGTATTTAGTAATATCGATCTTTTCGTGATTGATCATCGAGCGAGTGATGAAGTCAGAAATTTTAGCTTTGTTAGCGGCTGTTTTATCAAGATCAGTGATTTCGGTAGCGCCGTCAGTCTGAGTACGGCCAGATGGGTTTGGCTTAGCCACTGGGATCATATTGTCCCAATGCTCAACAATCTTGCCGTCTTTGTTAAAGCGAAACACGTCCATCGCCACTAATGGCACCGGACCAAAACCTGTGTACGTCGCGTGGGTAGCAATTAAGTCACCGTCACCGATCAGGCGGTGTATCTCAACTCCACCTTTGGGACCCTTTGACATTTTGCCGACCATGCCACGTAACACGGCTACACCAGAGGGCGCTAAAGGGTTATGTTGAATGTACGGATCAGCAAAATACTTATCAACTGAGCTCACATCATGCTCAGCAAACGCTCCGGTAAGCGCGGCTTTCACGGTTGCTTTGTTTGCTGTGTAATCTTGCTGTTTGTTACCCGATGTTGTTGCGCAGGCGCTAGTAACCGCTGTGATGGCTAGGGTTGCAGCCAGAAGTAACTTTTTCATAGATATGTCCTTGAAGGTTGCGAAAGGGGTCAGGAGGGATAATTCCATTTGACACAAAAGCAGCATACGGACTTTAATTTCAGTGAATAAGAGCAAACCGCTCATGAATAACATGAGTGGAATCGATCAATACTTTGTTGATTATGAGCTAGCGGATAGGATTATAATTGTTAGGAATTTTCGAATAACTGTGACCGTAACCACTGATGCTCCGCGTCATTTTGATAGCGTTGATGCCACAAGGAATAGATTGTTAACTTCGGAGCGCCGAACGGAAACTCAATCACGCTACAATCAGAAAGAGACGTGTCAATCAACATGTCAGGAACAATGGCGAGTAGTTCAGAACCACCAATGAAGCTGGCAATTCCGGCGAAATTAGATACCCGCAAGATAATTTTTTTCTCAATCTTTTCCATGATTGGATTCTCACCGGCACGTCGGCGCCCCGCCGTAAACGTTAGACTAATGTAATTCGCCTCGAGATAGTCTTCTTTGGTTTTTGGTGGCTTGCGTGCATTGCCATCGTAAAAACAGGCGACCTGTGTGGTGAATAATTGCTTTTGTAGAATGTCCGGCGCATCAGGAGGAATCGGGCTGATGACCAAATCTACTTCGCCATTGCGCAATAGCTCTGTCGGTGGGACTTCTGAAGGAATGACGTCCAGAGAGAAGCGCTTTACCTGCCTCGATACTCGATTATAAAAAGCCGGTAGAACAATATCTCGCTGAAAGTCATTTGCGGCAACTGTCCAATGAATGTCGGCTTCTGCCGGGTTGAATTCAGTACTCTGAGTGAGTGCACTAATATTCGCTAATAGTGGCTTTAGTTCTGTAAACAGTTGCTCGGCACGTGGCGTAGGTTTGATACCGCGCCCCGCTCTCAGGAATAGCTGATCCTGAAAAATACCTCTTAGTTTTTCCACACCATGACTTACCGCCGACTGGGTGATGTTTAATTGATTGGCGGCTGCGGTGATCGAGCCGGTTTCCATGATGATGAGAAACGTATGCAACGAACGAACGTCCAGATTGAGGTACTTGTTATCCATTGATTCCTTCCATCCTAAGCGATAGCTTCATATCCTACCTACACTATCTGACCATTACACGGTTAAGTTTATAACCGGTTGGGTTGGCGTATTGCTCAGCCATGAAATGGCTAATTTTCATAATCACAGCGCTAAAAGGTTGTGTCCGCCACTGCATACATCTTCCACTCCCCATCGACTTTGGTAAAAGCATAGAACCCATGGACATGCTCAATGACAGAACCATCAGCCCGACAGCG
>CALAJG010000249.1 GCA_937923375.1 uncultured Leucothrix sp. | reverse complement strand
GAATAAATTGATAAAAATTGCTGCAGCAGCGGCGCTCAGCACATCATTAGCCTCCCCCGTTTTTGCTGCTGCGGATGAAGTAAACGTGGCCTACTTTCTGGAATGGGCAACACCTAACATGATCGCTAAAGTTGAAAAGGCATATGACGATGCACTAGGCGTACCGGTTAAATGGACTAACTTTGAAGCAGGTACTGCGATGACTGAAGCGATGCTTGCAGGCGATATCGATATCTCTTTCAGTCAAGGCTTAGCGCCTTTCATTAATGGTGTAAACGCCAATGCGCCGATCAAAATGGTCGGGCTTGCAGTACAGTATCCTGCCAACGAATGTGTAGTTAGAAATGGTGCAGGCATTGACATGACTAACGCCTCTGAGCTGGAAGGCAAAAAAGTTGCGGTTCCACTTGCAACCATGGCCGACTTCAGTTTCCGTATGCAAATGCGTGCACTAGACGTTGATGTTGATAAAATCACCGTTGTTGATCAGGTACCAGCTGATGCAGTGGTTTCACTGGCTGAAGGCAACGTTGATATGGCCTGTATTTTCGGTGGTAACGCGCTAGCCGGTGCTTTAGAAGTGGGTAAGCAACTCATGCCAGCGGGTGAAATGGAGAAGCAAGGGATCATCAGTTTTGACGTTGTTTCGGTCAGAGAGAAGTTCCTTCAGGAAAACCCTGACATGGTCAAGACCTTCATGGAAGTAACTGATAAAGCCAATACTGACTTTGCTAAAGATCAGAGCAAGATCGGCATCATCCAGAAGGATTCGGGTCTGAAAGACATTGAAGCAACTGAAAAGCAGATGGCGACCATGTCGTTCCCATCAAATGCTGATCAGCTAGAAAAGTACTTTGGTGAAGATGGCATAGCAGCGGCTGCAATCAAGGTAGTGGGTAACGCATTTGCTACTAAAGATAACCCAGCTAAAGACGACTACAGTGTGGTTATTGACACTTCTTTCTTGAAGTAAGCGCAAGACACTGTACGACAGTAGGCCGGTTCATACCGGCCTATTTTATGTCCTCAAGAAATCATCCAGAATCGCATTAAATAAATCTGGCTTCTCAAGGTGCACAGCATGAGAGCAACCCGCCACTACGCTCAGGCTCGCATTCGGTATTTCCTGCCAAAGTTTTTGTGGGAGCGGCCAGTGGTAAGACTGATCCCGATCGCCCCAGAGCACCAAAACGGGTGTTTTGATGTTTGCCAACGCTTCAACACCTGACCACGTTTCCATCGCCGTCAAACCAGCCTGAGCCGCCTGCAAACTCGCCATCACCGCTATATCGGCGCATGACTCAAAGCACTTGCTCGTTTCACCACCAACGAACCACTTAGCGGCGATTCGTCGGCTAGTACTGATAACACCATCTATTTCTACCCTATTCCTTGATTCTTCAATCGTTTCAAATCGACCCGGCATAATTCCCACAGGGCCGGTGCCATAGAGTATTAGTTTTTCCACGCGTGAGGGGGCTAGTTTTACAATCTCTTGAGCGATCATTCCCCCCATGGAATGGCCAAGTAAGTGAAACTGATCAATCCCTTGTTTATCCAACTCATCCAGCACGTACCGGGCAAAACCAGTAATCGTTTGCGGAGACTCAAGATGGGCATTTAAACCAAAGCCCGGCAAATCTGGAGTAATGATGGTGAATTCACTGGAAAACCGTTCGCACTGCGCAGTCCACTGAGGGCTCCCACCAAGATACCCGTGCACCAAAACCAGTGATTTTCGTTTCCCAGAGCGGTTAACTTTTGTTTTCGCCGATGCCGCTGCAGACATCTATTTACGCTCACCCTGAACGATCCTATCAAGAATCATTGCACAAAACAGAATCGCGAAACCAGCCAGAATACCCTGCCCAACATTGGCATATTGCAACGCTTCCAGAACATCTTCACCCAAGCCTTTTGCGCCAATCAACGACGCGACCACTACCATGGCCAGACTCAACATAATCGTTTGATTAATACCGGCGCGGATCGAGGGTGCAGCTAGAGGAAGGTCCACTTTAGTCAACAAATACCACTTGCTTGCACCAAAAGAAATGGCCGCCTCTCTTACATGGTCAGGTACACCTCGCAAGCCAAGTACAGTCAAACGGACCACCGGCGTACCACCGAAAATCATCGTTGTCACAACCGCAGCTGGTTTACCCGTACCAAAGAAAGCGATGACCGGGATCATGAAAACAAAAGCAGGCATAGTCTGCATGAAATCCATAATTGGGCGAATAAACGAATAGAAACGTTCGCGCCGCGCGCAGAACATGCCCAAGGGAATACCTATAATAATTGACAGTACTGCTGCCGTACCTAACAAGGCCAAGGTAGTCATAGCCTTTTCCCAGAAGCCAAGTAGGCCCATGTAAGATAAGAAGGCACCTGAGAAGATCGCCGCTCGTGTTCCGGCAGATAACCAAGTTAATAGAATAATGAAAGCGGCAATGACCATCCAGGGCGTCTCTACCAAAATCAGCTCAAGACCATCCAACACAAAACGGATTCCCCGCGTAATGAAGTCAAAGAAAACCTCTCCATGTTTGATCGCCAGAGCAAAAAAGTCCTCAACCCATTGGATGCTGGTTAAGCGGATTCCTCGTTCGGTTGGAAAGTCGATAAGCCACGGGAAAACACCCGGAAAGCTGTAATGCGTCACAGTGGCAATGATAATGATTGCAACAAAGCCAATTGATAAAGCAATATGCTTAGGTGTCATGCCCGCCGATATTCCAGGATCGGATAGCCAGTCGGAAAAGCGTTTCTCTAATAGAGTGTTAGCTAATACAGACTGCACCAGTTTAATCAGTACCAAACCTGCAAGACCTAATCCCGCAATCGTTAAACCGGTGCTCTCAAGCTGAGTCGCTTCAAGGCGGATACCACCAATAGTACTCTCCAGCGAATCGACTGTTCGCTGGTAGACATCAATTTTGTCAGTGTTATTTTCGATAGCCGAGGCGAGCTGTTGTCGCCGCAGTTCCAGCGTACCCTCAATTTTAGCTATGCGCTCCCAAGCACCCGAGGCTATATCTCCAAACAGGCCCCGCACGATTTGTACGATGGCAAAGGTTTCTAAAATCAGGAAACTTAAACCCCAATTCCAAAGGCTGCGACAGCAAAACCAAATCGGTCCAAGTAATCCAGCCCATAGGTTAAATGTCCAGCTGAATCCTGCGCTATTACCTATTTTGCGGAATTTTTTCTGGTAGTACGCTGCGTTGGACTGCACAAACTCTGGAATCTTACCTTCGCGTTCAAGAGCAAAATCCTCAGCGCTTTGCATAAGCTCTTCATGAGCAGTCTGAGTTAGTTGAACATCACTCATGAGGTTTCTGCTCCTTCGATGACGGTTTGCAATATATCGGCACGCATAATCACCCCAACATGCTGACCTTCGTCTTGCACCATAATCGGGGAATCACTATCGATAGCTAACTGAATTAGCTCACTGAGTGAGGCATCTTCATTAACAACCGGCGCGGTCTCGGGAATCGGCCCAAAGCTTGCGACATGACTATCAATAGTCTTCATGACGGCATGAGCCTTAACAATTTTGAGTCTGGAAATACCCGCAACAAAATCAGCCACATAGTCATTCGCGGGGTTCATCACAATATCTTCAGCAGTTCCAACTTGTACCAGACGGCCATCATGCATGATCGCGATACGATCACCAATACGCACTGCCTCATCGAGGTCATGAGTAATAAAGACTGTTGTCTTATTCATCTTCGCTGACAGTTTGATAAACTCGTCTTGTAGCTGGCGACGAATCAATGGATCAAGTGCACTGAAGGGCTCGTCCATCAACAACACTTCAGGGTTTGCAGTAAGCGCCCGGGCTAGTCCAACACGTTGCTGCATACCACCCGATAGCTCATGGGCGTATTTATTGCCCCAAGCGTCCAGCTCGACCGTTTTTAACATATGAGCTGCTCGACGTAAGCGCTCATTCTTATTCATATTACGAATTTCTAGTGGCATCGCCACATTGTCAAGTACCGAGCGATGCGGTAGCAGTGCGAAGTTCTGGAAAACCATGCTAATTTTTTCATTGCGAAATCGGCGTAAGTCACGATTACCCAATGACATGACGTCTGTTCCATCAATGAGGATTTTTCCCGCTGTAGGCTCCAACAGGCGATTAAAATGTCTAACCAGCGTGGACTTTCCACTGCCTGACAAACCCATGACGCAGAAGATTTCGCCCTTGTTAACATTAAAACTAACGTCGGCCACACCGACAACCGCATTGAATTCTTCTAGAACCTCAGGCTTACCCAGTCCTCGTTCTTTAACGGCTTTTAGCGCCTCATCGGCTCGATCACCGAAAATTTTCCATACATTTGAGACTTCCAGCGAGACTTCACTAGATAAAGATTTTGAAGAATTGGACACAGATATCGATCCTAAATTTATAGCCCGACCTCAATCGATAGCCAAAGAATTGGTTTTCAACTGAGGTGAAGTTTTGCAATAACCGGTTGCAAGAGTGACGCACACCCTTGCAACACATAAACCGGACAGCAGAAACTGCCCGACTAGTCTAAACAAACGCTAACTGTTAGCCCTTGCTTAATCATGGATCTTACATGCCTAACCAAGCATCAACACGCTCAGGGTTTTTCTCGATCCACTCCTTAGCAACTTCTGCTGGCTCACGGCCTTTTCCAGAAATTTCATAGGCAAAGCTACTTACATCATCAGCTTTCAAGCCAAAACGCCCGAAGAACTCAGCAATCGCAGGGGAGCGATCTTTCAGAGACTTAGACCATGCGATCTGAACATTTTTCAGTGCATCTTTAGTCGCAACTTTAGACTCTTTGAACCAGTCAGGAGAATCTGATGGTTGTACCATTTTGTACTTTTCAGGATCAAATTTAGGCTCGCTTAACATAGTAACGTCAAACATGAACCAAACCGCGTGTGGCTTATAGCAGTAGAAAGCATACCCTTCGTCTTTAGCAACCGCATCTTTGATACGAGCTGTTTTAACCGCTTCTTCAGCGCGAATTGGCTCGATGAACTCCATCAAGCTGTAATCACGCACTTTAACCTCGTTTACGTTAGCAGACGCCCAACCTGGCGCACCAATCCACATTTCGCCTTTACCATTGCCATCGCTATCCATTAGCTTGGCAACATCTGGGCGACCGAGGTCAGCAATGTCAGTAATTTTGTTATCTTCACCGAATTTTTTGGGTACACAGAACCCCTGATTTCCTTCATAAGGGTTTTCACTTAGCTGTACCGTACCAGCGCCATCGACATATTTTTTAGTGAAACTTTCCTGATTAGGTAGCCAAACGTCAGGATGCACATCGATATCGCCTTTTCCCTGATCCATCGCCTGAAAAATAGTCGCGTTGTTACCAGGTACTAACTCCGCTTCACCACCAATACGCTCCGTTACGACGGCAGCTAGTAGGTGGGCAATCGCCTGTGCGCCCGTCCAGGACGGTACACCAATGTTAACTTTCTCTGCCGCATGCGCGCCGAATGATGCAAGACCAAGAACTGTCGCTAATGACAAGCTCAGAATAGTTTTCTTCATGATTTCTCCTCGATTACGATTGGGTAGGTCGTCGACAAAACTAATGACAACCCACGTCAGCATAGCAGATTTCACATTACTGATATTTTTATGACAAGGGAAATTCAAATTTGGACTGTATCTATTCTGATTTGGAATGATTGAATGCTATAGTTAGGCATGGATATCAAATTACTCGAAGATTTTGCTTGTTTGGCCCGGCTTGAAAACTTCACTACAGCCTCGCTAGAGCGCAACATTACCCAATCTGCACTGAGCCGCCGGATTAAAGCACTTGAGGATTGGGTAGGTGCTAAATTAATCTACCGAGACAGCAAAAACTTCGACTTAACCCAGGAAGGACGGGTATTTGTTACCGAAGCAGAAGCCATCTTACGTGCACTTTACAATGCCAGAGAGGCCGTTGGTACATTGCATAAAAAACAAGAAGTTGAGATTGTAGTTGCTGCCCAAAACTCTATCGCCCAAACCTTGTTTCTGGAATGGGCAAAACGGCTTGAGGCAAAGTTTGAGAATATCTACATTCGGCTGCTATCAGAGAAATTGGCTGACTGTGTCGAACTGTTTAATCAAGCCAAAGCGGATTATTTATTCTGCTACGCTAATGATGCTTTGAGCTTACCCATCGATGTAAAAAAGTTTTCCGGAACCACCATTGGTTATGAATCATTGGTGCCTGTGTCTATTCCTGATCAGAATGGAAAGCCAAAACATGCCCTGCCCGGTTCTTCGACTAAAGCAGTGCCATATGTGGCCTATGCGCATGACTCCTTATTTGGCCAAGCGGTGAATCATTTGATCATTAGCAAGACACACACCTGCTCCTTGCAGCGGCGGATTGAAAATGCCTATTCTCATACGCTTAAGTCAATGGCCAAAGAAGGACTGGGCTTGGCTTGGTTACCGGAGTCTGCGATTCAGGAAGACCTAGAGCAAGGTACTCTTTGTCGTGCAGGAGACAAACATTGGGATATTGATTTTGAAGTGAAGCTTTTTTATCGCCATACCGCAGCAACGAAAACTGAGCTGGCGATACAGGAGACTTCTTTGGAGATGGCAAGGCAGAATGCAAACGCTTGATAGCACTTTTCTAGCGCCCCTACCCCCGATCATGCTCACAAGTCTCCAATATCCAATCCCGAACTTGCGCAGCAGCTCCAGTAAGCTCATTCATTTTCGACCACACCAAATAAAAACCCAATCCCGTCTCCCAAGTCCAATCTTTTCTAGCCGCTAACACGCCCTGCTCAACCAATCGATCAGTCACATGACGCCAGCCAAAAGCAATACCCTCACCCGCAGTAGCAGCTTGAAGTACCAACGCATAGTCGTTCAGTATGAGTCCGCCTCTGGGCGGTTTCTCCTTATACCCAAAATGATCAAACCACTGTGGCCAACTCGGTCGTTTGCGAATCGGTTCTTCAAGATGTATTAGTAATTGATTTGCCAAGTCGAGCTTACCATCGCGCTCGTTTACCTCCGACATAATTTGAGGAGTAGCAACCGGGTAAATTGCTTCTTTAGCAATGAGTGCGGAATGGCAACCAGGCCATTCACCATTTCCACACCGAATAGCGAGGCTAATGTTCTCAGTTTCAATGTCTGGTTCACGATCACTGGATTGAATTCGCAGATCAATATCAGGAT
>CALAJG010000248.1 GCA_937923375.1 uncultured Leucothrix sp. | reverse complement strand
CGTTCTGAAACGTTTCCTGAACAACAAGGCCCCTTTGACTACGTACTTAATAACTGGACACTGCACTTCATCAGTAATCCTCTCAGCTACCTAGAGTCAATCAAGCGCGCCATGGCACCCGGAGCAACGCTTATCCTCTCTGACAAAGTGACATGCAGTGAGCTCAGTCATGATTTGTACTATGACTACAAGCGCAGCAATGGGGTCACTGAGGATGAGATTGAAAAGAAACGCCAGCAGATTGACGGAGTGCTAGTAACTTACCCGACCAACTGGTATCTAAATGCCTTAAGCAATCTTGGTTTTGAGCAAATTGAAATTATCAATGCCAATGCGGCTTTTGTGACATTTATGGCAATAAAACCATCACCCCCATCAGCTACCGAACCCAAATCCATGCCATCATAGCGGCCAGCAACGCAATCAATCCCGAGACATAAAACGTCATCTCATTACCCATACTGTCCCAGGTATACCCACTCATTAGACCACCGATTGCTCCACCCAGTCCGGTACTTAAACCAGAATAAAGCGCCTGCCCCCTCGCCTGTAATCTCCCCGGAAAGTAGCCATGAATCAAGTGTATTGCTGAAGCATGAAATAGACCAAACGTAGCGGCGTGTAACAGTTGGGCGAAGATCAGTATTGCAATCGAGTCAACAAAAGCACCTAGTAAAAACCAACGCAGCGCGGTCAGAAACATTGCAACAACAAACAGCTGAGACGCACTAAATCGCTTCATTAACAGGTGCATTGCAGCAAATAATACGACTTCACAAATTACCCCTAGCGCCCACATCCAACCGATGAATACTTCGGAGTAACCGTGGTCATTCATGTAAATAGTAAAGAAGGTGTAATAGGTGCCGTGGCTGGCGATGTTCATACCGCAAGCAATTAGCAATACAATAACCGCTGGCTTTTTTATAACATCCCAAATTCGCGAGTCATTCACTGATTGTATTGTTTGCTGCTTATTTGGCACTAGACATGCAGCGACGAAAATCACCAGAAACAGCACCAGCATAGCGTCTAGAATCAACGGCAAGCCCTTAGATTCGATTAAAAAGGGCAGCACCAAGACGGTAACAATAAACCCAACCGACCCCCATAGCCTGATCCGACTATAGCGATCCGTTTGTTTGCCAAGATGATTAAGCGTGAGTGCCTCAAACGGTGACAGGGCCGCAGCCCAGAAAAAACCAAACATGGCCATCACCAACATCATGCCCCAATAACCATCGCTCACATAGCTGACCGAAAAACTGAGCAACGTTAATGCGCAGGCAATCCTCACCATCATGCTCAAATTATTAAAACGGTCGGCTAGCCACCCCCAAATAACCGGGGCAATCATTTTGGTAAGCATGAAAACCGCCATCAACTCACCGATCTGAGCTGCTTCAAAGCCTTTGATTTCTTTGAGATAGACCGTCCAATAGGGTAAAAATACGCCGATAGCAGCAAAATAGCTGAAGAAGTAAAATGACAGTCTCATATTGATCGAAATGGGAACCATCAGAGGACTCTCTTTAATCCATAGCTTATGAGTAACTGCCTTAACTTCACAATTATGAACAGGAACAAACTTCCAGCAACACAGTCTATAAAAGCAGAACGAGGCGGAAACTCCAATAATTTGGGCTGAAGGGCTTGCATAAATTAGGGGATTGTCTCGGGAGAAATTTCAACAACAGTGTATCCATCTTTGCCAATAAAACATAGCATTCAAGCCGCTCGCCTGACTTTTATCGATTACAGAGGCAAGCAGCCAGATAATATGGTAGTTTCGGCTGACAATAATGGATATCTATGGAGGCTTAATCATAATGAAAGTAATTCACTCGAATCAATTACTCACAGCAAAGCGTGCTGTTTTGGGGGCATCACTAACACTGCTTGCCACTGCCCTGACCTTATCATCAGCTCAGGCAAAAACCGTTAATGTTAATTCTGGCCCAATCATCAATGGATTGTTTGCGCGCATTGTCTGCCCTAATGTTGCCGCTCAGGCTGGCGGAATATGGACAGGAGAATATGACCGCAAACGTCAGACTTGCGAGGTTAACATTCCAGATCCAGTCAGGAACCAAACAAAACCTACTAAAAGACCACCCCTTAAACCGCCTGTTAAATTATTGAATATCGATGCGGGGCGCCTCTGGAGCCAGTCTCATGCAAATCAACGATGCAAGCAGTTAGCTAAGAAGAATAATGGCCGTTGGACGGGTAACTGGAGTGAAAAAACTGCTGACAAGCCTTCATACTGTCAAGTTGAAGTGCTAATTCCGCCACCTAAAAATCCAACGCATAAGGTTATGAATATTGATGCTGGTCGCATTTGGAGTCAGGACCATGCAAACCACCGTTGTAATGCCTTGGCTAAAAACAACAAGGGACAGTGGACTGGTAAGTTCAGCACGATTAATCATAAGTCCACTTGTGAAATAAAGATTGCGCTGGTTCCACCTAAACCTAAGCCAACGCACAAAATGGTTAATGTTGACGCAGGCCGTATCTGGAGTAGTCAACATGCAAATCATCGCTGCAAGGCATTGGCCAAAAACAATAAAGGACAGTGGACCGGTAAGTACGAGACGAAAAACAATCGCTCTTCTTGCGAGATTAAAGTTGCTATTAATCATGCAGCCGCTCCAGCTCCGGTAGTTAAACCACAGCCAGTAAACCCACCACCCAAGGCCAGCAGAAAAACCAGATATGTCAGCGCTGGAAGAATGACCCAGCAATGGCGAGCTAACCGGAAGTGCAAACGAATTGCAGAAGAAGCCAATGGAACCTGGACTGGCCAATGGCGCAAGAGTAATGATCAGCAAGAGGGTGCATGTGAAATAAGGTTCGCAGGTGGAGCTAAACAACAAACGCAGCAGCCGGCCGCACCGGCGGCAGTACCAACCACGATTGTAAAAGATGCTGCCGCCGGCCCTATTTGGGATCAGGCACAGGCTAATCAAAAATGTCCTTTGATTGCTCAAAAAAACAAGGGTCAGTGGACTGGTAATTGGCGTAAAATCGGTGCCAACCACCAATCTGTTTGCCAGATTAGGGTGACCGCAGCAGGCACTTCTCAACCTGTCGTAGAATCTGAAACAACCTA
>CALAJG010000247.1 GCA_937923375.1 uncultured Leucothrix sp. | reverse complement strand
CTTGTGCGTGCATGTGCGCTACGCCGCCGGTGCCTATAAGTGCGACACCAATTTTGTCATTCGCCATTTTTCCTCTGCCCCTACTGCTAAGAAAATTAAAGATAGTTTAAAAAGTGCACTATCTTATCTTAAATAGGGTTGCTTAACAGTTAATATGGATAATTTTTAATCATTTAAATTAAGCCAAATCCCTTAATTGTTATTAAATTGCAATCGTTAAAGTTGTGAATGTTGGTTTGGTCAGACATTTGAAGAATACAACTAACACCCACAACCTTAACAATTAATAACTTAGGTTGAAAAAGGCCCTTTAGCGCCAAATTTTTCCATTTCCCTGGAATAACTATTGCTGTTTTTCACCATTTCAGCTGCATGTCGATCTAACAAAACCTGACGACGTTCAGGATCTTTGGTCGCTTCGACAGCCCCCCAAAAGGCAGCCATATTCTCCGCCATCGCGCGCATGCGTGAAACTGTATCCGCATTCTCAGCAATGTTTGCGACATCCTGACAGGTCACTTTCCCTACGCCATTCACCGTTCTGGCACCTCCAGAGCGATAACCCTCGGGCAAATCACCCTTCAGATTCACCACGGTTTTGTATTGGATGCAGTTGAAGATTTGATCGACCGCCTGCTTAGCCCCTTCAACACGGGAAACGTGCTCTGTGTCAGCCGCCGCATGAGGCAACAGTTCCATTTTATCGGCATGTTTTTTCTGGATGCTCAGGTAAGGCACCATTGGGCCTGTCAATTCGCCATTTTCAGGGTTTACAAATAAGTCTGCGTCGATACAGGCATAGCGCACTTTACCACTACTCAACGCCGCCTCAAGACCAGCTGGCTCGATGACTTCTCCGCGATCATAATTTACAACGACAGCACCATCATTCAGGGCATTCAGTACGTCACCATTAACAAGGTTGGCGTTAGCAAACACGCCTTCATTAAGCGCACCGAGTCCTGTGTGAGGACTTATAACATCGGCACCGGTTGCCGCTTCAATCGGTGAAGCGGCATAGTTGAACCCTTCTGACTCAATCCACTCCTGGTGGGCTGGTCTCGCATAAATGCTCACTGACATGCCAAAAGCTTGCGCTAATTTAGCCATTTCACGGCCGATATTACCGTAACCAATAATGGCCATGCGTTTACCTTCAAGCTTTTCTGTTGGGTATTCACAGAGGTTTTTACCCGTATCAAAAGCGCCTTCGACCACTTTGTCATGCATGGCCTGTACCGGCAGATCTGGCATCACTTTTAATAGCGCTTTCATGGCCATTTGCGCAGTTGCGCGCGAGTTGAAGCTTGGCGTATTCATTAGAGGGGCAATGCCACCATCGCCGTTGCCGCCTCCCCAACTGGCACTGCCCATGTTGCCAGTACCAGCACCAATGCGTACACCGCCTTCGTTGAAAACCGACGCTTCGGGCAAGAAGGTTGCAGCAACGATGGTCGCATCGTATTGTCCTTGAGCAGTCTGGGCTAACAGTTCATCCTCCCGACTCAGATCAGGTTGATAGAAAAAGTGAATTTTCCCTGTTTCAAGATCGGCACCATCCTCCATAGCTCCTGTATGAAACACCCCGCCTTTCGACTCGATGTGCGACTGTACCGCGCTATGATCTGGCTTACCCGAAGCGTCAAATTTCAGTCCGACTAAGTCAGCAACCAGCACTTTGTAGGCGCGTTGTTCATCGTCCTGGCGCTCAAGGCCAGAACCACTGTCAGCATTTGCTTCGAAGTGCTCGCCTTCGGCAGCCAACAACGTTTCCAAAGCAACAATTTTAGCTCTGTGATAAGCATATTCAAGATTATCCAGCAGCGCCGTAATGTCCATTTGAGGACGAACGCCCCCAATCCAAGCACGATAATCACCAGGTGTTCCGGGGAAAGCATTTACGTAACGGGCAACATCTAAACCAGGCTCATATTCCCCATTGGGATGGGTTAACCCTTCATAGCCCAACATTTGCTTGGATTTGGCAATAATCGAAGCATGCAAATCCGCATCATCGATGTCAGGATCATTGACTCTCAACAAGGTAACTGCTGCACCACGACTTGTGCTGTCAGCAACGCCCAACTCAAATAGTTCATTAGCCGCAACCCAATCGTTTATCGTTTGCCGGTTTTCAGCTGAACGCTGATTGACTGCCTTTACACCACCCAACATGCGCTCCACGCGCAACAGTCCAAAGGTTGTTTCGGCAAACGCTAAAGTGCTAAAGGTATTGATAATCCCGCCCTGCATCTGATTTTTCTCAGGGTCATAAATAGGGCCAAGTGATGTCGTAATATCACTTGTCAAGGGACGTTTGGCATCGCTTGGAACAGCAATCTTTAATTGCCGTGGAATCGCCCATGATGGATCCTGCATATTACTATCGATCAGTGTTAATGCCTGCGGCGTTAATGACGCAATAAAGTAGCCCGATATACCACCAATTGCTTTCTGGAACGGTGTAAATAAACAACATTTATCCAGCACCTGAGCCACTGTCTCATCTGACCAAGGCATCGCGCCCAGCATTGAGGTTCCGTCGATTACAGCGTGATGATTTTGAGGATCCCGGTCAATCCACTCCAATAGGTTTTTGATATCATTCTCGGTATAGGTTGTCGCACCCGTTGTTTCGTGTCCCACTCCAAAGAATAAGGTAATACCCAGCTTTTCTAACTCATCAGCCGATGCAACATGACCCTCATCCGCGCTAAAGTGAATACGCCTTTCATCACCTGCTTTGGCGTAGCGGTGCATTTCAATCAGCTGAGCGCCCCATGATTGACGAAAAAAACCACCGGCTTGAGCCGCTTCAGTTTCGGGCCGCGGTGTATCAACATAAACCTGTTGCTCACTATTGGCATTCATCAAATGCTGCGCGCAAACGGTAAATCCGCTATGACCGCCGCCCAAACCAACGGCAATTTTATTTTTCTTAGGGAAGCCAAAGTAGCGGTGAATTTCGTACATCATGTCAACCAGCACTTTGTCGGCAGGATAACCCCGGTGCATGCCTCGGCCAAACTCAGCAACTGTGAAATTGCCCACTTTGTTACCTTTATCATCCAGCTTGGGATAGTTCGCTTCTACCCAGTTATCAAATTCAAAACGAAGTTGGCGAGCATCCACTTCATCAATCGTCATATCGGTGATGGGCCCAACACCAAAAAATGGGTTGGCAGTACGGCTAGGTGGGCCGTTTTTGGTTTTATCAAGAGAATGTTGGCGCTGAGTCTTCAAGTCATTGGCTGATGGCATAACACTATTTCCTTTTTGTATCCGACCATTAATAATATCTTGGTCTTATAATAAATCTTTTAATAGCAATGACTTAGCACCACTATTTCCAGTCTAAAACAGATCGAGGTTGTCAAAGAAGTTTGTGGACTGCAAGGGGAATTAATAATTACACCGAAAGTATAAGTATCTTAAATAGTTTTTTTATTTTGTATTATGATTTAAGGAAAAGCGATGCTGTGGCAAGGTTTTCTTAATATTGCTTGGTAGTCATAAAGGAATTTATACACAAAGTGGGAAATTCTATAAGGCAGGCTAACAGTTAGCCTGCCTAGAACAAGAGTTATAACTAGCTTGGAACTTTCAACAATGGAACAGAGCTAACCGGCACTTTCTTTTTCGACACATTCCTGAGCTTAGCAGCTTGTAGAGAACGCTGCTTAGCTGCGTTTTGTTGTTTGACTAATAACGCTTTTTGCTTGGCAGCATTCTGTTGAGCAACTTGCACTGCTTTTAATTTTGCCGCTTTTTGCTGAGCCAATTGCATCGCTCTTTGCTTGGCTGCTTTTTGCTGGGCTAACTGTTGCGCTCGTTTTCTTGCTGCATTCTGTTGAGCTTGCTGTATTGCTCGTTGTCTGGCTGCATTTTGTTGAGCTATTTGTAATGCTCTCTGCCTGGCTGCGTTTTGCTGCGCTAGCTGCAGTGCACGTTGCTTGGCTGCTTTTTGTTGAGCCATTTCTAACGCTCTTTGTCTGGCTGCGTTCTGCTGAGCTAGCTGCAGTGCGCGTTGCTTGGCTGCATTTTGTTGAGCTATCTGCAATGCTTTCAGTTTTGCTGCTCTCACTCTGGCATCTTGAGCAACTCTGACTGCACGTTTCGCTCTTTCCGCTCTAAGTGCACGGGTTGCTCTGGTTTCACGCTGGCCTGTAACAGCAGCCAGTTTGACTGAACTGCTAGCTGCACGTCTTTGCATAATGCTCGCAGCACTAGCTGGCTTTGAGGTAACCGTTGAGGATTGAACAACGAGCTTGATGTTATTATCAGCTGCAGCAGAATTAGCCATTAGCATTAGCCAAGTCGTAAGCAGGAAGGTTTTAGTTGTAATATTCATAGGTAGCACTCCAAGGGGATAAAGGTTTCGATGTATAGATTTTTTACAATCTACCTACCCTTAAGCGCTGATCAAAGCATAAGCAGCTCATTTATTTAACAAAAGTTTTTTTTATAGCGCACTGACAATCGATGACTTATTAAGCTAAAGCTAGCTTAAATCGCCAGCAACTTGCTTTAAATCTTCAAGTTTGACAAGCCTTAGCGCTGCTTCATGAGTAGAGCGCAGCATGACCCTCGGAGCAACGCCAGCCTTAAAAGCATCATTCCAACGAGACGCGCAAAGGCACCAACGATCTCCTTCCTTTAAACCTGGAAAACCAAACTCAGCTACCGGCGTCATTAAATCGTTTCCCTGATCCCTACTAAATTCTAAAAAAGCCTGCGTTACCCTGACACAAACTGTATGTGAGCCACGATCATGCGCATCTGTATTACAGCAGCCATCACGAAAATAACCTGTCATTGGGTCGGTACCACATACTTCTAGCTCCGTACCTAATACATTTAATGCTTCGCTTGATTTATCGTCTCTCATATCAAATTCATCCTTATTAACAGCTTGATTAGCAATCAGTCCTTTGGAGGCTTTATACACTAAAACAGACTAACCGCACCCCCACTTGTCTAAATCTAACTTAAATAACGCGTTTGTAGTGATAACATTTAATCAATATACAACTATAAAAATAATTTGGGAGAACTATTGATGGATAGAATCGATTCGGTTGAAAAGAAAACCATTTTGAGTAAGCCGCCTCAGTTCAATACTGAAACTGACTCACCAATCCAACCTAAGAAATCATCACTTGATGTGACGATTGAATCTGAAGTCAGAGGTTATGTCAGATCATTTCCGACGGTATTCAACCAAGCTAAAGGTTCGATTCTTACCAACACAGAGGGCAAAGAATATATTGATTTCTTCTGTGGCGCGGGCTCTCTGAATTACGGGCATAACAACCCTAATGCTAAACAAGCGCTACTTGAATACATTGAAAGTGATGGTATTCAACACTCGTTAGATACCGCCACTAAGGCGAAACTTGATTTTCTGGATGCATTTGAAAACATCATTTTAAAACCACGAAATCTTGAATATAAAATCCAGTTCACTGGTCCTACCGGTACTAACGCTGTTGAGGCTGCCATAAAACTTGCTCGTAAAGTAAAGCAGCGCCCACACATCATCGCATTTAGTCACGGCTACCATGGGCATACGCTAGGCGCACTTGCACTAACGGCTAATGACTACTATCACGACGATAGCTACGGTTCACACAATAATGTATCGCACTTACCGTTTGATGGTTACCTTGGCGACGTTGACACCAGTGAATATCTTGAGAAAGTACTCAGTGACCAAAGCAGTGGCATCCCCGTTCCTGCAGCCATCGTCTTGGAGACAATTCAGGGTGAAGGAGGAATCAACATTGCTTCAAATAACTGGTTAAAACGGATTGAAGCGATTTGCCTTAAGCACGACATCCTACTAATTGTTGATGATATTCAGGTGGGTAATGGACGTTCTGGAAAATTCTTTAGCTTTGAGCATTCTGGTATTTCACCAGATATTGTTTGCCTATCTAAATCTATCGGTGGTGGCTTACCTTTCTCTATCAACTTAATCCGTCCGGCGATCGATGCTTGGAAACCCGGTGAGCATACCGGTACATTCCGCGGTAATAACCTGGCCTTTGTGGCCGGCCGTGCCATGTTGGAGTATTGGCAGCAGGACTTTGAAGCAGAGATTGCCGAACGCGCTGCAGTTATCGAAGCCCGCCTTAATGCCATTGTAAACCGTCTTAACAAACCCAGTGTTAGCTGTAGGGGTCTCGGTATGATTTGGGGCTTGGATGTTGGCCAAGGTTCCATTGCCAAGAAGGTAATCCAAGGCTGTTTCGAGTCCGGTCTATTGATTGAATCATCAGGTGCAGATGATGAAGTCATTAAAATAATGGCGGCTCTGACCATTGACGTACTGACGCTGGACAAAGGATTCGACATTCTGGATGGCGTTATTTCTGAGGTGTTTACAGAGACTGAACTGCTGTCATGAATGCAACCGTTTTAAGACACCCTAACTCGTCGAAATCACGAGCTACTTCTGACAATTTAACGCAAGAAGCGCTAATTGATTTCCCGACATTATTCGCCCGGCAGTTAGCCAGAACGCCTGACAATATCAGTATGGTATTTGAGGATAAATCCTTTAGCTATAAGGATCTGGATGCGCTGTCTGAGCAATTCAAGGACAGCGTGCTTGCCCATAAGTCTCAGATGCCTGTGGCAACGAAAGAGATATGCGTGGGCATTTGCGTAGACAAATCACCGCAGGCCATTTCGGCAATGTTAGGTGTGCTTAAAGCGGGGGCGGCATTTGTGCCGCTCGACCCGGAATATCCGATTGATCGCATCGCCTTCATGATCGAAGACGCTGCGATTTCAACGATTATTTCACAAGCAAATCATCAGGAAAAAATTGCTCCATTCCTTAAAGAGCAATTTGCACAACAAGGCCCAGCGTCCAACATTCATTGGATTTCCAGTGACGAGCCTAACCCAAGTACTCGCTCAGATGTTAGGCCGACTCACCTATCTGTCGACATCAAACCCTCAGACCTTGCCTACATCATGTATACCTCTGGTAGTACCGGCAAGCCTAAGGGAGTACAAATCGAGCATGCGGCGCTGGCGACCTACTGCTATGCGGACATTGAGCGATATAAAGTTACTGAAGCTGATCGTACATTACAATTTTCTACCATAAATTTTGATATTGCGATCGAGGAAATTTTCCCACCACTTTTGGTTGGTGGCGCTGTCGTAATTCGCCCGTCAAAGCGCTCTAATCAACTCAATGAGCTCTCAGCAATCATCAATGATCACCAGATAACCGCAGTACATATTGCTACTGCCTATTGGCATGAATGGGTAGATCTGATGATTGCCTCAGAAGATCAGGTTCCATCGTCTCTGCGACTCATGGTCGTGACCGGTGAGAAGGTATCGACAACGCATTACCAGAACTGGAAGAACTTATGTAAGTTATCTGGTTTGGATGTTTTGTGGTGCAATGCTTACGGCCCAACTGAGGCTACAGTTAGTGCTTCAGTTTTCATCCCATCGGATGATTTTGATGGCGATAATATGCCCATCGGTAAACCCCTCAATCGTTATAGCGCTATGATTGTCGATGAGGATTACATCGAACTCCCAGTGGGTGAAACAGGGCAGCTTTTGATTGGAGGCCCAGCACTTGCCAGAGGTTATTTAAATCGCCCTGAGTTAAACGATGAAGTCTTTATTGACACTGTCGGAGCAATAGATGAAAAAGGGCGACGCCAATACCAAGTAGAACGTATGTACAAAACTGGCGATTTGGCCAGATGGTTGCCTTCTGGGGATATCGAATTTGCTGGCCGAATTGATCATCAGATTAAATTGGGCTCTTATCGAATTGAACCTGGTGAAATTGAAGCTGCCATCAATCACCATCCGACAGTGCTTGAATCATTAGTCAGCTACGTTGAGGTTAACGGAAAAAAATCCTTAATTAGTTATGTAGCGGTAGGAGATAAGGCATTCGAGCAAGAGACAGTTGACGCAAAAGATATTGGTGAGTTTCTGGAAAACAGCTTGCCACCCTATATGATACCTGCCCGCTATATTTTTGTTGCAAGCTTTCCTAAAACAACCAACGGTAAAATTGATCGTAAAGCACTGCCTGATGCCTCAACGAGTCAAACTGCAGTTGATGCGGATACAGTCCTGCCACGCAATGATCTGGAACGACAGCTCGCTGATATATGGCAGGAAGTGTTGAACCTCAACCAAGTTGGTATTCACAGCGATTTTTTCGCACTGGGCGGCAGTTCATTGCTCGCAGTAGGGATTGTTTCACGAATTATTGGCGACTTAAAACTAGAACTACCAGTACGTGATTTTTTCGCAAATCCCACTATTGCAACACAGGCACGTCATATTAACAGCTTGTTACATCCCAATGGAGCACAAAGTAATGATAGCTCTGAGCAGGATAGTATTGAATTACGCAAGCGCCTTCCTGAGCTAAAACCCTGTTACTTTGAACGCGATGAACATCGTTTATTTGGCATGCACTACCCACCGTCGGATGCCAATAAAGCACAATCACATGCGGTACTGATCTGCCACCCCTTAGGCCATGAATATTCACGTGCTTACCGTAATTTGCAGCAATTTGCTTTGCATCTTAGTCAAGCTGGATTCGATACTTTCCGATTTGATTATGTTGGCACTGGCAACTCCTCTGGAAACAGTGAAGAAGCACTTGCTAACGATTATGTGAGTGATGTGAAGGCGGCAGCTGATTACATTCGCCAGCAAAGCCAGTGCCAGAAACTGTCGGTGATCGGTTTGAGAATGGGTGCGACATTAGCTGTCAGTGCAGAAATTCCTAACATAGAAAACCTGATACTTTGGGACCCTGTGGTCAGAGGTGAAAATTACATTGAATTGCTAAAAGGGTTTCACGACGCTGCACTCAATAAATTTGAACGCTTCCGCGTAAAACGTAAACCCTCTGACATCCCACAGCTTTATGGCTATGCCATGAGCCAGGAACAGCGAAGCAGCCTGATAAATTTTAAAATGCAGGCGCTTACATCGGTCAATGAGGTTTGCACATATGCCAATACTCAAACCATGATTACCAGTGCTTCTTATCAGCGCAACGAACCGGGAAGATCTGACCTATTAGATCACTGTCAGCACTATGCTACCAGTGATGAGATTCAGTGGCATGACAGACACTATGCCAACAGTGCCTTCTCATCACCTGAGGCATTCCAAATCATGATGGAAGTATTGGAAGGAGAAAAATCCTAATGGATCAGCCACTTGTTTTTGGAAAATACGACCATCTGTTTGGAATTGAAAACATCGTAGAGAATAACAATCCACTAGCAGTTATCATTATGACCCCGGGAATGCTCCACAATGCAGGCCCTTTCCGCATGCATAAAGACCTCGCTCAGAGTTTGGAGCAACAGGGAATTTCATCATTACGTTTCGACATCTCTGGCATTGGTGAAAGTCTGGGCGTGGGTGCCGCTGGAAAATCCATAGACCGTGCTGCTGATGAAGCAATTGAGGTCATGGACTATTTGATGCAGCAGCATAATATTCAGCAATTTATAATGTTTGGATTATGCAGTGGTGCTGACGACAGCATTCAGGCCGCTCTTAAGGATGAAAGGATAAAAGGAGTTATTGCACTTGATGGTTTAGCCTATAAGACACCTAAGTTTAAGTTGAAAGAAACCAAATTATTGATGCGCAAAATGCTTAGTATCGAAAAATGGAAACATAAGCTACGCGATCTAAGCGGAAACAAAACTGCACCGGCATCACTAGCAATGGGCAATGACATCCGTGAATTTCCAGAAACTGCCAAGCAGGCTTGCAAGGAATTACAGCAGTTAGTCGATAACGATGTTCAGCTACATTTTATCTATACCGGTGGCACAGATTATTATAATTATGCACAGCAGTTTTATGACATGTTGCCGGATATGAAATGGCGCGGCACTGAATCTACCCATTATTTTTCTCAAATGGATCACGTGGTCATGCTTTGTGAGGACAGAAAATTATTCGTCGATCACGTTTTAGAAAAGACGCTCAGTATGTCTGAACAAATGAAAACAGTTGCTGCCTAACGTTGATACACGATTTCACCACGGGCAGCGCTGGGTTTATTTATAGCAGTCAAGCTCTCCATATTGAGCCGTTTGAAAAAAGCATCCAGCTTTTACAATATGACAAGTCTGCCTATGGAGACGATCTCTACAAACATTTCACCATTGATGAACCAGGTACATTAAGCACTTGGTTTCCTTCTCGGCGTGCACAGTTTTTGGCTGGCAGATTAGCCGCAAAACAGGCACTGGAATCATCTCAATGTTTTGAGTCAGCTGAGCAAGTACCGATTGGTAAACATCGAGAACCGATTTGGCCTAGCAGCCTTATCGGCAGTATTTCTCATTCTGAACCATACTCTATTGCAGCAGTACAGCCTCAGACTGACACCTTTTCAGGGCTTGGTCTGGATATTCAATCGCTAGTGGCTAGTGATACGCGGCATCAGATTTCAGCGACGATTCTGACAAAGCAGGATGAAAGCTTACTAACGCAGGGCTTTTCAAACCTTTCAGAGTCGCAGCTTTTTACAATAATATTTTCTGCCAAAGAGAGTTTCTTTAAAGCAGTTTTTAACACGGTTGGGGATTATTTTGATTTTGATGCCGTATCGGCTGTCGATATCAACTCATCAAAGCTCACCCTTAAAACAGAAAAGAGTCTGGGTAAAGTTATCCCCGAGGGTTTGAGCGTAACCGTTGCTTTTGTTGTATGTAATCTCCCGGATACCAGAATAATAAGCCTTTGTGATTGGGAACTATAAACAGACATTAAGGGTCAGTAACGTAAAGTACAAAAAACATTCATTAAATCTAGAATCCAAACCCAGGGATACTTTATGAAACGACAACTACTTATCGCCCTCGCCCTTTTCATTAGTTCCGGTACGCACTTGCAGGCTGCAGATGCGCGTTTTTGCGATAACTACGCCAAAACAGCAGTCAAACAACAAATCGCGAATGTTTCTCAAAGCTGTGCAGAAAGAGGCAAGCGATGGTCACCGTCTTATCTGGGTCAGAAAGCCTGGTGCATGCGTGTGAGTAAAGCAGTCGCATCAAAAGAAACCGAGGCGCGCAATAGTGCGCTTGGAAGTTGTGGAGCTGATACCCGCAAAATCAATTGGAACACTTTGCCCAACATCCCATCAGTTTGGGATAGGTTATTTGCGCAAATGTTAGAAGCGACCAAAAAAGATGACGTGGTCGCGGTCAGAGTCATGCATGCCAATGGCGTGAGCATTCGTCACGATGAAGGTGGTAATAACGGCACGATTCTTTATCATGCCGTGGATAATCAAGCAGAGAAAACAGCGGCTTACTTACTAAGCCAGAAGGCTAATCCCAGAGCGACTACCAACGGTGGTGGCAATGCACTCGCCAAAATGATCGAAGATCGTAAGATCAATTACCGCATGCTGGGTGCGCTGTTAAGAGGCGGGTTTGACCCAAACTATGGTGGCGAAGGCTATAGTGATAGCTACTTTCCCTTGCTTTTGGCGGCAAAGAAAAACGACTATACAGCAGTGCAAATGATGTTGCGTGCCGGTGGAAATCCCAATTTAAGAAAGGATTCAACGCCCCTGCTTTATGCGGTTGAGAATCGTAATATGTCGATGGTTAAGCTGCTAATTCAATCGGGTGCTAACCCTAACCTTAGCGGCGCAATGTCGCCTTGCTCGCCGTTAGATAAGGCCCGCAAAAGCGGCAGTCGGGGCATTATTCAATTTTTAGAATCCAAGCGTGCCAGATCTTCTCAAGGTTGCAGCTAGACTATTTCTACAGCGCTATTGTTCGATATAGCGCTGGTAATATTCTCGTGCCGTCATTTTGTCGGCACAGGGAATACAGATAAACGCTTCAAAATCATCCGGCTTCCCATAGATTCCCTCTGCAGTATTTATATCAAAAAAGGCCTGACAGCCCTGACATTTTTGTACGTCATAGGTATTGTCATTGATTCCGGCTATCCACTCTTTGGCCAATTCCTTGAAAGGCACAAACCCTTCATAGGCGATGACGTTAGTGCTCTCATTAAATGACAGCTCTGGATAGTTAATCATTTTGACGATAAACGCCCACAGCGCCGGCTCAAGGTCAACATTTAAGGATTTATTAGCTTCCGCTATGCTTAGCGTTTCTTGTTTTATTTCTTGCATCGTGATTCCTTATTACCTGCATTATTTGATGATTACTTTATCATATTCCTTATGCTTGGAAACCTGCCTTTCCCGCCAAGCAGTAACCAGCCCTGCGATCAAAATCAGACTCATACCGGCCCAGGATTTTTCACTCGGCCACTGTTCAAAGATCAACCGTCCCCACACGGCTGCAAACAACAAATAAGTGAAATCGAGTGGTGCTAACAAGCTGGCATCAGCAGTTTGATAGGCTCGCGTAATGCAGATATTGCCAGTGAGATTCAAGATTGATACAAAGACGGCAAAGCCAATAATCCCCCACACCAGCGGCGGCCAGCCGATTGCTAGAAATGGCATTGATTGGTGCAGTGATGGGGGCAAAGGAAAAATAGTTAACGAGACAGCCCCTATAATACCGCAGCTTATAAAGACTATTCCAGTTGCCCACGCTAATGCCAGCGGGCTTTCACCGCGACAAAAGCGACGGACAATTAGAATATTGCAACCGTAAAGGAAGCCAGCAACGATCGGCATTAGCTGCACCAGCGAGAAAGAGGCTTCCCAAGGGCTCAGTATCAACGCGGCGCCCGTAATGCCAAGTAAGCTCGAACCAATTCGCAAAGGGCCGACCATTTCCCCTAACACCGGGCCTGCCAGCAGTGAAACGAATACTGGATAGGTGTAAAGCCCTGCCGCCATTTGTGCGACGGTTAAATAAGGCGAACCACCAAAGAAAAAGAACATGCAAAGCGTTAAACAGCAGGCTCTGGCATAGACCGCTTTTCTACTAATTGGAGCCAGTAGACTTATGCCACCCGAGACGGCTGCGAGTAGTAGTAAAAAACAGAGATTGCTGAAAGAGCGTAAGGTCTGGAGCTGCCAGAATGAAGTTTCTGAAGACATCAGCTTGATTAACGAGTCTTGTGCAGCGAGGACAAATGCGCCCGTGAGTACCAAAACTATGGCGATAATGGGGCGATCCACCGATGTTTTTTCAAATAATGAAATCCTCATGCCCCACCCCTTATTCTATTATTCTCGCTAGTCTATCACCGTAGGCTCTCGATATTTCACAATCCCGGGAACATCGATCGTTCTTTAAGGAAGGGATGGTGCTTTAAAGCTTCAATAATACTCTGCCTAGCGAGTGCCGGTTTACTTTGCATCAAACGGATTACCGCCCGACCAGCCAAAGAACCAAAATGACGCGGCTCCTGTTCCAAGGTTTTGGCAATATCTTCAAGTGACTTTTCAAATTCCTGCTGATGGAAATAGACGGTAGCTCGTTGATTCCAGGCTTCTGCATAATCTGGCGTTAGTGCAATGACTTTATTGAGCGTTTCCAATGCACCGATGAAATCATAATTTCGACGTTGACGAACCGCTTGCTGCATCAACGCATCTATCTCATCGTTTTCAGCGGACAGCCATGTTTTCCAAATTTGATCTTCCAGACTTCTGGCCTCAGTTTCGTCTTTGGCTTGTTTCAGCTCGGTGAATAAGCTGTCGAGTTTGTTCGTTTCAGCAAAAGCGGGGATTGCAACTATCAGACTCAGGCAAATTATTGCCAATAACGCTGAAACGGGTAGAAAGTTTGCTTTCATTTAACAGTCCTTAAAGTCAAAAAAATCTGGGAAATAGAGAGGGTATATCTACTATTACCCCGTTAACATGCGTCTCAAATATTCCGGCAATATCTCCACCGAGCCCAATACCACATCCGCATGAGCCTGAATATCTTCAGCTTTCGCTGGTCCCGTCAAAACCCCAACGCACAGCGCAGCACTTGCAGAGCGACCACAATGCAAATCATGTGTACTATCACCAACCATCGCAACTTCAGATGCCTCAATGCCACACTTCTCGGCAAAAGCCAGTAACATTCCCGGGCCCGGCTTGGCTCCATGACCACTGTCAAAGCCACAGACAAAATCAAACTGCTCGTAAATACCAGCGTCTGCTAGTTGCACCTTAGCGCTGGACTCAAAGTCGTTAGTAGCGCAGCCAATATTGATACCCATAGCTTTTAATGAAGCAAGCATTTCACTCAAATCACATACGGGAATAACAGGCAGATTATCCAACTTCTCAATGCCAATCGTTTCTATCTGTTGGTAGTCAAGTTTGGGATGTATCTCAGCCCAGACTTGATTAATCTCACGCGCCGACGCGTTGACAACTAGTGACCCCGGTGTGAATTCCTTAGTGTTAAGATTAAAGCCACAGCCATCGGCCAACGCATGTTGCAACGTTTTGTCATCAGCGGCCATTGCCTGAATCACTCGTTCACACCAAATTTGCCAAGTATTTCCGTACTTAAACAAGGTACCGTCTTTATCGAAGAGAACACCCCTGATTATTTTACTCATTTTGTCCTTCACTATTTGTTTAAGGCAGTGCCTAACTACTCATAATGTGCAACGGGCTGGCCCAATACGTTTAAATCAGGTTTAACGCCTAACCCAGGTTCTCGTGGAGCCATCACGCCACCCTCAACGATGGATACATCAAATTCTGCGGTCGTCATTGAAACCATATCACGCACATCCAACACACATCGCAGGTACTTTTCTGGGATGGTTTGAGCAAGATGCAGCAAACCGGCAAAGGCAATGTCTGAACCCACCGTGTCCTGAACACTCATGGTTAAGCCGGCGGTGATCGCAATATCACGTTGACGACGACAGCGCGTTAAACCGCCATTTTTTGACACTTTAAGCCCGATACCTTCGGCGGCTTCATCCGCGATAATTTGTAAAATGCTTGCATCATCGGTCGCGAGTTCGTCAAAAACGATCGGCACTGATGAACGTCGATGCAATGCCACATGCTCACGCCAGGTTGCGCAAGGAGCTTCTAACACAAAATCCAGATCATCGGGTAATAGCTTTAACAAGCGAGAGGCATGTTCCAGCGTCATGCCACCATTCGCATCTACCAGAAAATATTCACCTGCTTTAGCGTCAGCCAAGGATGCTTTGATCCGTTCAGCATCCAGGCGTGGCCCACCTTCGCTCTCTGATGCGCCAATTTTAACTGAATGGCCACGATATCCTTGGTGACGGTGTTGCTGTACCCTAGAACGCATGTCATCAGGATCGCCTGCATAAATAGATGAAATCACCGGCATTCGGTTGCCGGTACTGCCACCAAGCAGGTCGCAAACGGGCATGTCTACCGACTTTCCAAAAATATCCCAACAGGCTATATCCAGTGGGGCTTTTGCGTGTAGATGGCCGGTCAGCAGGTTATCCATCTGCTCATTAAAGCGATCAAATAACCGCGGATCTAAGCCGATTAAACCCGCCGCCATTTCAGCGATGCCTGCCCTGACACCTCGGGCATGGGCGGCTATATAATTGGAACCGAAGGGCGTGGACTCTCCCCAACCTTCGAAGCCACACTCCGTTGTTATTCTGACGATAGTGGCATCAAAGCTGTTATAAACCCGCCCTCCTGACAATAGATAACTACCGCCGGAATAAGGTAGATCGACCTGAAATACATCGATTGCAGCGATTTTCATTAAGAAGCTGCACTGTGCTCAACAGCGGGCGGAATAAGCACCAGCTTGCCGGTAAATTGTTTGGCTAGAAAATCTTGCTGTGCCTGCGCAATATCAGACATTGGGTAGGTTGCCGCAACCACTGGCTTTATCTCGTTACGCTCTATGTAGCCAACCAAGTTTTGGAATACCTGAGGATCTTGATAGGTACAACCAAAGAAAGTGAGATCTTTAAGGTAAAGCGTTCTGACATCAAGCTCGACCATTGGCCCGGCAATCGCGCCTGCCGTTGCGTAACGTCCACCGCGTTTTAGTACATCCAGCAGCTTTGGCCATTCAGATCCCGCCACCAGATCAACCACCAAATCGATACTATCTGCCCCCAACTCGGCAACCAAATCAGCATCACGCGCCAACACACGATCAGCACCAATGGCTTTGACCTGTTCAAACTTTGCAGGGCTTGCCAGCGCAATCACCTCAGCACCGCGACGCTTTGCCAGCTGGATAGCAGCAGACCCTACTCCACCTGAAGCTCCTGTTATTAACACTCGCTCAGCGCCAAGATCAGCACGATGCAACATATTCTCAGCCGTAGAATAGGCGCAAGGGATCGAAGCTAACGCCGCATCACTCCAGTCAGATTTCACTGCATGGGCAGCTTTTGTATGAACCGTTGTGTATTGTGCGAATCCGCCATCCATTTCTGAGCCGAAAGTGAAGCACTTGAACGCTTCAGGGTTTTCAAAATCATCGTGCATCGA
>CALAJG010000246.1 GCA_937923375.1 uncultured Leucothrix sp. | reverse complement strand
AAGCACGCCTGCTAGCCAGGCGGCAATAAGCAGTGAGCCATTTTTAAGTGAGAGTCTGAGGTAGCCGATGATTAGTACCAGCGCAATTAAGCTACATAGGGCGATAATTGGTGAATTCATGCGGCACCTCCTGTGAGTTGTTCGGCTTTATTGGTAATAGCAGGTTCGATCGCGTCTGGCCTGGCGGCGGCTAACGGAAGGTCTTGGTTATCCGCAACTGTTTTCTCCCAAGGTAAGTAAGAGGCATCGTTTGCTTCTGACAGTTCGAGCTCTGGATACTTAACAATTTCAAAATAAGGAGAATAATCAAAGTCAGCGGGCACGAATAATCGGAAATGGCGTTTGTAGATTTTCTTTTGTTCCATATCGTCAGTAACCACAACCGGCAGGATGGGATAATTCACGCTCTGAAAGCAACGTGCGATCATACCTGAACAGACGACATGCGTAGGTTTGCCTGCATTATGCTGAAACAGGCTGGAACGCCAATGTCTAGGTATGAGGCCATAAGGAAAAAAGAATCTGGCCAAATCAAGCAGCTGGCGTACGTCATAAGCTAGTCCGAGATGCTCTGCTGCAAAACTCACTACTTTCTTTTGGTCGCTAAGCCTTATATACGTAGGGCGGCATACGCGGAGGTTGTCTTGCATGTAATCTTTCATCGGGCGAACTACTGTTCCATACCCTAGTAAAGACTCGATAACTAGCTGCTCGTTAGGGTCGCCACCATAAAATTTTCGTACCCGGGTTTTAGTTACAGGGTCTTTGATTTCGGAGAGCCGACCAACGTAAAGTGCTGAGTGGATCCATGGCGATAAGGTGATGAGTTTGATTATTTCTCCAACCCGGGTTCTGCCTTCGAATAACAATACGTCAGCAGGTTGTAACGATGCGAGGAGTTTTTCCTGATTGTTAATGGCGCTAAGGTTCTGATTTGCTTCGGGTATTGCAATAAGCCATGCAACGATGGAGTCCCAAATTTTGTTCTTAAGCCGACTAAACAAGAGGTTTACCTCCTACTTTATGTTTATTATGCTTTGATCATAACTATTAGTTATAACGCTTTCAATTCTGCTTTGGATTCACGGTCTATGTCAGGCTTGAAAAATTGATAGGTTTGAGTAGGTGAAAAAGCTAAAAAAGCACTTGAGTCTATGGGATGATTAACCTAGAATGCTGCGTTCTTTGAATTTGATTAGATCCTTGTCTGGTCGAATAATCAATATTATACAGAATTAGCTTCATTTCCTGGAGAACTGACATGGGAACTTATAGTGCAAAGCCGTCAGAGGTTACGCGCCAGTGGTTCGTCGTAGACGCTGAAGGTAAAGCGTTAGGTCGACTAGCTAGCGAAATTGCCTCACGTTTACGCGGCAAGCACAAGCCTATCTACACGCCACACATTGATACAGGTGATTATATCGTCGTGATCAATGCTGAAAAGGTTGCTGTAACAGGTAAGAAATTTACTGATAAGATGTATTACAGACATACTGGTTATATTGGTAATCTTAAGTCAATCAGTTTCGACAAGCTGCAGGCGCAAAACCCTGAGCGGATCATTGAACTAGCGGTCAAAGGCATGCTGCCTAAAGGCCCATTAGGTCGTGATATGTATCGAAAACTTAAAGTATATGCTGGTCCTGAGCACAATCATCACGCTCAAAAGCCCGTTACTTTAGAAGTTTAAAATAAATTAGTTTAGAGAATCAGAGCAATGGCTGATACACAGTATTACGGAACAGGTCGTCGAAAGTCTTCTTCAGCACGTGTCTTTATGAAGACCGGTGCAGGCAAAATAACAGTTAATAAATTGGCTATCGAAGATTATTTTGGACGTGAAACGTCTCGCATGGTTGTTCGTCAGCCACTTGATGCTACAGACTCTGTCGAGAGTTTTGATATCAACGTCACTGTTAAAGGTGGTGGTGATAGTGGTCAGGCCGGTGCAATCCGTCTTGGTATTGCCAGAGCACTTCTAGAGTTTAATGAAGGCCATCGCGAAACGTTGAAGAGGCATGGCTTCCTGACACGTGATGCTCGTAAGGTAGAGCGTAAGAAGGTTGGCTTGCATAAAGCACGTAAAGCGACTCAGTTCTCTAAGCGTTAATCTGGTTTACAAACTTGATTTTAGGGCGACTTGCTTTAGTAAGTCGCCTTTTTTATTGCCAGTAAGCAATTGAACACTACCAAATCATTACAAAATTAACCGTTTGTATGAACAATGTTGCATTTAAACAACACTGAAGATAATATCGAGCCATATCACCGTAGAGTGTTTCATATTTCACAAGGGCAGTTGAAATGAAAAAAATAATAACGCTATGTGTTTTTTCATGCTTGGCTTCATTTCAGGCAGCTGCGGATACGGATGACTCTTCAACTCTCAACTCTGAACTAAAATTAAACGCAGATTCTTCCCTCAAGTTGCTTGGCGAGTATGATCTGGGTCACTCTCTCAAGGGACGCTATCAGGTTGGTGGTTCAAAATATAACTTCCTCGAAAACAAAGAGTCTTCTACCGACAACACGCGTGCGTGGGTCGGAGTTGCTGGTGACTTTGGAGAAGTTCGCGCAGGATATCACGACTCACTAGATTCTCTCGCAACCAAAGGTGCAGATCAGCACAAAGTTAGTGGTGCTTACGACTTAATTATGCGTGGCGATGATGCTGTTAAACGGTCTATTACATACATGCAAAATTCAGGTTCTTTAGGGCTTGCTGCGCAATATGGTACTGGAAGCTCAGAGGAAGATGATCAATCTATGGGTTTATTGCTTAACACCCAGCAAGGGCCTTACGAGGCCGCTATCGCCTATCAACGCACACCTAAAAACCAAGGCACCTTGAAAGGGCGCGTTACTTATAAAAGTCGGAATAACAGTAAAATCAGGCTGGATTTAGTTGCGGAGAAATTTGAAGCAGGCGATAACCCTGTCGATGATGTGAAAGCGGACTCCATGTCATTTATGGTCGGTGCCAAGTACAAGCTTACACCTAAAGCCTATGTTGTTGGCCAGTATGGTATGATCGGGTTCGATAATAAAAATAACGCTTTAAGCAGTGATGATTTGAGCTTGGGTCGTGACTATCAAGCACTATCGCTTGAAGCTGGATACAGTCTTAGTGATTCTACTTCAGTATTTATCAGCCATAGCCAAAAGAGCTATGAATCATCTACTGACACGTCTTCTTTGTTTGGTGGTGACGAAGTATCTCAAACCAATTCGATAGGTGTCCGTTTAAACTGGTAATAATCGGGCTAGACTTTGTTGGAAAATTTCACGTAACTGGTTATAGTGACGCCTATACAAATAATTTGGTGTAGCTGTTTGCCATGCAAAAAAGATTAAGCTCGCGCGATATCATTCTTTACGTTCTACTCTCCTTGATTGTGCTTCTGCTCTTACTGATGATGTATCAGGTTGACCGGCAGTGGAATAAGCTGAGGGAAATGCAAATTTCCGTTTCTGAGCAGGCCAAAGATGTGCAGGATGTTCGAACATCCGTTTCTAAGCTTCAGCAGTCCTGGAGCGATAAAGTAATCGTTCAGGCAGCTCCTGTGGCTTCGGCTAGTGCTGCACTCGCGGCAGCTGGAACGTCGGCGGCATCAGGTTCAGCTGAGTCTTCCACTGCCTCAAAGTCGGCTACTAATTCAAGTACCAGCAAAGATTCTCAGCAATTAATTCCGTCATCGGTCACCGAGTCATTTCGCAGAGCGTATGCTGCTTCTGAAAAGCCTGATTATGCTGAGGGCGATTGGAAGGTTGCCTCGTTTGCCAGCACTGTCAAAACAATTTCACCACTTGTTTCAAGCGATGCTTACGCCAGCGAGGTGCAGCAAAATGTACTGGAGTCTTTGTTGACACGAAACCCGGACACGTTGAACTGGGAAGGA
>CALAJG010000245.1 GCA_937923375.1 uncultured Leucothrix sp. | reverse complement strand
TTCCTATGCATATCGGGCGTTCCAAAAGGCAATAAAGTCATGGGGTTCACCTGCTCTGGTGGAGGAGCAACCATGCTTGCTGACTATGGTGAGAAGATTGGATTAGAATTTGCACAACCCGAACCTGAAACCGCAAAAGTTTTACGCAAGCAACTGCCGGATATTGCAACGGTTTCCAACCCGCTGGATTACACTACACCGAGTTGGGGACAACAGGAACCTGTCGAAGCAGTGATAACTACCGCTTGCAGCGATGAACATCATGCAGCGATAACGGTGCAGGATTACCCTTTGCCTGGGCTGGATGAAACCAAGCACTTTTATTTTAACGATACTAAAGCTTTTGTGAATGCCACCAAAGCGGCAGGGTTACCTGCAGCGGTCTGTTGTACCTTGCCGGAGAATCTGGATAAGGAAACTCGGGATTATCTGGTGTCTGTTGGTGTGACGCCAGCGCAAGGGATTCATGAGGCTTTGGATGCTATTGCGTCGGCAGTTTGGTATGGGCAGCGTCGAGCAGAAATAAAGAAAACCTCCGCACCACTCACACTGGTAAGGCGAAGTCGCTCACTTGAAGCTCAAGAGAAAGGTGTTGAGCAAGCTTACCTTGATGAGTACGCTGGGAAACAAATTCTACAAGCTGCGGGTATTACAATTCCGGCTGGTCAATTGGTTAGTGCTGAAAATGCGGCGGCAACTGCCGATGATATTGCTTATCCTCTCGTCCTTAAAATGGTGAGTGACAAGCTTGCGCATAAGACTGAAGCTGGAGCGGTTAGGCTGAATCTGCAATCTTCAGAACAAGTGAGTCGCGCCATAGAATCAATGCAGCAAGCCGTCGAAGCATATGACCCTACGACTGTCACTGATCAATTTCTATTAGAGCCGATGGTGCCTGACGCTATCACTGAGTTGATGGTTAGCATTCGTTACGATGATCAGTTTGGCTTAGCAATGACATTGGCCAGCGGTGGCGTTTTTATCGAGCTGATTGCTGATGCGGTTACTTTACTATTACCAACTTCTAAGCAGGAAATCTTGATGGCGCTTGATGAGCTAAAAATCTCAAAACTGCTGGATGGTTTTCGTGGCAAACCTGTAGTTGATAGACAGACTCTAGCAGCAGAAATACTTAAGTTAGCTGAGTTCATGACGGCAAGGGTAGATGAGATAGCTGAGGTGGAGATCAACCCGCTATTTGTTCTTGAGGATGGGGTTTGTGCGGTTGACGTGTTAATGCAAAAGCTTAGTTCTAAACGCTAACCTAAAGGGAATTTGGAGTGTTTATTCCTTGCTCGGCTGGTTGGCACCTAAAGCCAAAAACAACCGTCCCATTTTCATCTTAAAACCATGAATCGCACTAAACAACGAAGGCACAAAATAGCAACGAAAGCAGGGTCGAAAATATCAATCCACCAATCACCCCTATAGCCATTGGCGCACGGAACTCGCCACATCACCTAGCGCCAAAGCACTTGGTACCATGCCTGCCACCAGCGGTAGTGTAACTGTTCATTGGAGAGTTGTAACAATTAAGTTTGTGCGGATTTTCCCAACAATTTATTGGAAATTTCATGATCTCAGCTGCTTACTGAATACCCGCTTTCTAAATGGCTAATCTTTCTAAAAAGTAGTGTTATTTTCGTTGTTTGATTAAGAGTTCATTCACTACTACAACGTAGAATTGTCGCCAGTCTCTTGGGGCTACAGCGACAAGATAAGAACAATAATAAAAAATAATAACAACAAGAAAAGTCGTTGTTTTTTGCTGAAAAACAGGAGCCACCTAAGCCATCTCATTGTGCTTTAGTGGTTCCTGTTCCATATCTGATAAAAACATTCCTAACAGCTAACGCCCCCCGGAACTTCAGTTTCCCCGCGGATATAACCTCCAAAATCTAGTCCAGCACTAATGCCTGGGGTGATGGTAAACCCTTGGAATTTATTGGAATAATCAAACCACAAGGTAATTCCAATATCAGGGCCGGGTTTTACCGCATCAGCAAACTTGCTGAGACCTTTTGCGACTTTCCCCAGCGCAACAATATCGGCAACACCCACTTCGATTCCCCAGGCTTTGCCACCGATCTTGTTGGCCTGACAAGACCAAAACCCAAGATCCAAATCACCCCCCGCCGCGACGGCCAGATTCACACCGTAGTCAGCCGAAAAGTAAGGATAAACAGCTGGTGATCTGTGAAGGTTGGTAAGGTCAAGTGCAAATCCTGCACTGCCAGAGCCGCCCACTAAGAGTTTGACATTACTCCCAATGCCAACCGAAACCGTGCGTAAACGTTCACCGCCTGGCAGTACCAAAGGACGTGGGGCAATGAATCGTTTTACAGCACGGGCTAAAGCTGCTTTATCCTTTCTCTGAAGCGCCTGAATTATTGCAGCGGTATTGGATAACCGGTTTGCAATGTTGAGTTGCTGGGCAATAACCCCGCTGATTTCAGCCAGTTTTTTGTTAGCTAATTGGAATTCACGGTGATGAGGGCCTTTAACGCATTTGCCGAGAGCAAAGTTTTCAACCAGTCCGTTATTGCAGGAAGGCACGCGTTCCCATAGTTTACAGGGAGCTTTATTCAAGCCACCACACGTCAGTGGTTTAGGCTTTTCGCATCGTCCACGGGCAAAGTTCTCAACCAAGCCTCGGTTACACGATGGGATGCGCTCCCAAACTTTACAGGGCCGCTGATTTAACGCGCCACAGCGGGGCCGCCTGGGTTTCCGCGGACGAACGCAGCGACCCTTTTTAAAGTCTTCCCTCAAGCCCTTATTACAGGAGGGTATGCGTTCCCAAACTTTGCAGGG
>CALAJG010000244.1 GCA_937923375.1 uncultured Leucothrix sp. | reverse complement strand
GCCCACGCGGGATCCGTGAAGCGTCAACGCTTTTCTCTTTTGGTCATGCTGGTGCATACGATTTTGAAGACGACAATATGTATCTGACACAGGATCAGGTAAAAATTGTTGATGTAGGCGATGCGGATATCGTCCATACCGATATGGAAAAAAGCCACGAAAATACCTATCGCGCAGTTAGCAAAATACTCGAGTCAGGCGCAATGCCCGTCTCTTTAGGCGGTGACCACTCAGTCCATGCGCCGATCATCCGTGCTTTCGCAGATAAAGGCCCAATCCACATTATTCACTTTGATGCTCATTTAGATTTTGTCGATGAGCGCCACGGTGTGCGTTATGGCCACGGCAACCCCTTGCGCCGAGCCTCTGAAATGGATCATATCGTTGGGATGACGCAGCTAGGAATTCGCAATGTGTCTTCATCGAACCGTGCGGACTATCAGGCAGCAAGGGATGCAGGCTCAGATATTCTATCCGTCAGAGACGTTCGCAAGCTGGGTGTCGAAGGCGTAATGGCAAGAATTCCTGAAGGTAAACATTATTACATCACGATTGATATCGATGGCTTTGATCCCTCAATTGCACCCGGCACCGGTACGCCAAGCCACGGCGGTTTTCTTTATTACGAGGTACTGGAAATCATTCAGGCATTAGCTATTCGTAGCAAAGGCGATATCGTTGGGATGGACTTGGTGGAAGTGGCGCCAGCCTATGACCCTGCAGGGGTGACATCAATTTTAGCTGCTCAACTTCTAATGAATAGTATCGGCTTCATCTTCCATGCAAAACATGGCGAAGACGGAAAGGTTAGCTAAACCACAAAATTGCTATCATACGCACCTTGCAATCGCCTTGTTTACATTTGCAAGGTGATTGCAAAAATAGTGCTGTTACAGCACCCGTACTGAATATTCTAGAACGACCCCATCTTCATCATTTGCATGCAAAGCATCGAGTGTGGTCTTTATAACCCGCTGGCCGTCTGGTTTAGTTTCGAGGATTGAACCAAGCATCTCTTGACTGGATACCTTACGAAATGTTGTATGTAGCTCCGTATGATCTGGAATCAACGCTCTAACTTCGACATAACGTGCAGTCAGCTCACCAATATTTTTGACTTCTAGACGATAGGTAATACAGTCACCCGGGACGACATTGTTACTGTCCTGTAGCTCACCCAAACATTGCTTGCCAGTCAACTGTGTCATGGCCAGCTGGATTTCGGCAGAGCCTGCGGCTTGAACCGAAGTACCGAGACTTGCTAGTAAACAAAGTACCGAAGGTTTAATTCCTTTCATGAGAATATTCCGTAGTTGTGTCGGGTGGAATAATCATGTGTCGTGACTGCAAGAACGGCCAGTAGCGTAAGGATTAACTGTTCGGATACCCAGTTAAGTGGGGATTAAGGTAGCAGCACCCTAACTCGTATTCTTTGCATCATTTTTAAGTGATAACCAGCTATACACCAGCAAAGTACCAATCACCAATGTTCCCGCAAGGGTGGTTTGCATAGAGGGTTTTTCTGATAAAACTATCCACACCCACAGGGTACCCAGAATTGATTCAAGCAACATAATCAGACTAGTTTCAGCAGCGGAAATATAGCGCAGGGACAAAATAAATAGCACAAACGGAATGGGTGAAACGATCAATACCATAACCAGAATAGGCAAGTATTGGTGGCTCTCTAAACTGAGGTCAGGCGCTAAAAATAGACAAGTAATGCCTGAAATAATATAACCAAAACCCATGCAGCCAGTCATGTTTTCATTAGGAAAGCCACGCATTAATACAAATTGGCCGGCAATGGTCAGGGCACAAACAACAGCGCTTGCTAAGCCAAACCAACTGCTGTCAGAACCGGATTGGCTAAATAAAATAGCTAGACCGACACCGCAAACCAACGTGGCAGCCCAAGTCAGTGCATTGACTTTCTCGCCAAGGAACAGGGCTGACATAAACGCGCTGGCTAGCGGTGCGAATGCGATGATCACTAAGACATCGGTGACGTTGGCATTGCTAATGCCAAACACAAAACCCAGCTGCGAAACTCCAACGACTATACTAGTAATAACTACCCAAAATGCGCCTACCGGTGCAAGTTGTGCAAATAGGCTGCGACGGTCTAAAAACTGGTTATACACCAGCACCATACTGCCCGCTAAAATGCCGCGATAGACACTGATTTGCAGCGGATCGTCACCCAATAAACGAATTAGCAATGCATCAGGGGATAGTATAAAAATGCCTAGCAGTGCTAAAAGATAGCCTTTTAAAAGGGGCGACTTGATGGCTGATGTCATTGACGATTCCTCACAGAAAGTGAGAACGTACGCTATTTGCTAGCTGACGCCAAGACTATCATCCATTTACTGCTATTTCGCCTTGGGAATCGGCTGCAAATTCCGGATAAATTGACCGGTTTTAGCATTTAGAAGGCTAATATAGTCCGCTTTCTCAGTGCCTCTATTGCATTGATGCCCCAGAGCAATCCACGCATTGTTTGGGCTGCGATCGTAAGCAGTTGCACTTTTACAGTGGCCCGGCAGTTTAAAGTTAATGGGATGCTGCTGCTTCGTCACCAGATCAAATCGAATCATCGTATTGTTTTTCTGAGGTAACAACAAATAGCGTTTGTTCGCAGTAAATATTGCTGGAATAGCTGCTGTTGAGTCAATCGGCAGCTTAACGGCTTCAGGCAACAAGATACTTCTGCTTGTGGTTAGGTCGATCAACGTCGACTCAGCAACGGCAAACTTCCCATCCGGGCTTAA
>CALAJG010000243.1 GCA_937923375.1 uncultured Leucothrix sp. | reverse complement strand
CTTTCACGCTGAGGCAGCAACAAGCGAGATTTAATTTCAGCCAACAGCGCCGCCATCACCAGATATTCAGCTGCCAGATCAAGATTCTGCAGTCGCATCACCTCAACATACGCCATGTATTGCGTGGTGATTTCGGCAATGGGGATATCGAGAATATTCAGGTTTTGCCGCCGTATCAGATACAGCAGCAAATCGAGCGGGCCTTCGAAGCTTTCCAAAATGACTTCCAGCGCATCAGGAGGAATATATAAATCCTCCGGAAACACGGTGATTTTCTCGCCCTGCACGATTGCCAAGGGCAGTTCCTGCTGTATTGGCTGACTAGCGGTAGGCTCAGTGATCGCGCTCAAAATAGTCTGGATTTTGCCGAACTAGAGTCGGGCAAAACGCATGGCCTCGACCACATCATCTAGCGTTTCGCGGGCAACATCTCGTGCGGCTTCGCTACCATTGCTGATAATGTCTCGCACTAACTGGCGATCCTGTTCGAACTCCTCAGCACGTTCACGCATCGGTGCAAGTTCTGCGATGACCGAATCGATGACTGGCTGCTTACACTCCAGACAGCCGATGCCCGCAGACTTACAACCCTGCACAACCCAATCTTTGGTTCTGCCATCTGAATACACTTCGTGCAGTTGCCATACCGGACATTTTGCCGGATCACCGGGGTCGGTCAGGCGAACCCGTGCTGGATCAGTTGGCATGGTACGTAACTTTTTCTCAACATCGGCAGGCTTTTCACGCAATGCAATGGTGTTTTTATAGGATTTGGACATCTTCTGCCCGTCAAGCCCAGGCATTTTTGAAGCTGGTGTTAATCGCGCCTGAGGCTCTGGCAGGATTATGATGCTATTGCCTTCTAGATATCCAAACAAACGTTCTTTATCGCCCACTGAAATATTTTGCTGTGACTCCAATAGTGCCTGTCCAACATTTAACGCTTCCACATCGCCCTGCTCTTGATACGCCTTGCGATAGTTACGATACGCCTTAGCATTACGCTTTCCCATTTTGGCGATCGCCTCTTCGGCACGCTTTTCAAAATCGGGGGCACGGCCGTACAAGTGGTTAAAGCGTCGAGCAATTTCACGGGTCAGCTCGATGTGTGAAACCTGATCTTCACCAACCGGTACAAAGTCCGCTTTGTACATAAGAATGTCAGCAGATTGCAGCAAGGGATATCCCAAAAAGCCATAGGTGGCCAAATCCATCTCGCGCAGCTTCGCCTGCTGATCCTTGTACGTCGGTACGCGCTCTAACCAACCAATCGGTGTCATCATCGACAGCAGCAGGTGCAGTTCCGCATGTTCCGGCACTTTGGACTGTAAGAAAATAGTGGCTGAACTCGGATTAAGGCCAGCTGCAAGCCAGTCAATCACCATGTCTTCGACATGATCGGGCGTCCGGCTTGGGTCTTCGTAGTGAGTGGTTAATGCATGCCAATCCGCCACAAAAAAGAAACACTCATAGTTAAGCTGCATTTCTACCCAGTTTTTGATAACCCCATGGTAATGGCCGAGGTGTAAACTGCCGGTAGGACGCATGCCTGAAACGACACGTTCGTTTTGCGTTAGATTGGTACTCAAGAAAATAATCTCATGTGTTAATTGTTAAAGTATGAAGCCGAGTTCGTGCAGTGTATAAGCTTTGAAATGATGTGTGAATGGTTAATCCATGATTTTCAATGTTTCACCAGCCAGTTAATTTCGCCCTTGCCCTGCCTTAATACTTCGGGTTGATCATTGGTTAAATCAATCACGGTGGTCGGCTGATGGCCACTGTAGCCACCATCGATAATCAAATCGACCTGATTCTCCAACTGTAGCTGTATTTGCTGTGGATCAGTCATTGGAAACTCTTCATCTGGCAGTATCAATGTGCACGACATCAGGGGTTCCTGTAATTCTTCTAGCAAGGCCATGACAATGAGATTCTCCGGAATTCTCAATCCAATGGTTTTACGTTTTGGGTTGAGCAACCTTCTCGGCACTTCACCCGTAGCCGGTAATATGAATGTGTAGGGACCGGGCGTTTGAGATTTCAGTAAGCGGTAATTAATATTGTCTACTTTAGAATATTGAGAAATTTCCGATAAATCCCGGCACATCAACGTAAAATTGTGATGCTTATCCAGCTGACGTATTCTTCTTATTCTTTCAGCTGCCTGCTTGTTGCCTAGATGGCAACCAATGGCATAGCTGGAATCAGTCGGATATACTACGACACCGCCCTTGTGTATAATTTCTACAGCTTGGGTGATCATACGTCGCTGTGGATTGTCTGGGTGAATATAGTAGTACTCGCTCATTGAGTGCCAAGTGCCTGAAAAAATAGGTTATTCTACACTATGAATATTTATGATTGTATGATTCCTATGGTTTCATTGGGCAAAAAGTTTCACAACAACGAATAATCATGGACTCTACGCCAACAACAGATGGAGAACATCTATGCTTTACGCAGTAATATCGCAAGACGTTGCTCACAGCACTGAAAAAAGGATGTCTGCCAGACCAGCTCATGTTGAACGGCTGAATGCTTTGAAGGACGAGGGACGTTTGATACTAGCTGGACCGCATCCGGCCATTGACAGTCCCGACCCTGGCAGCGCTGGGTTTACCGGTAGCCTGATCGTGGCTGAGTTCGATTCGTTAGCAGCTGCGCAAGCTTGGGCTGATACAGACCCTTATATCGTAGCAGGGGTTTATGAAAGCGTCGTAGTTAAACCATTTAATAAAGTGTTACCTTAAAAACTTCAGGATAAAACCGCATGATCATTAAAAAAATAGTACAGTTTGCTGGGGCAAATTTTCTTCTGATTAGCTTGCTGTCACTGACGGCATTTGCTGATTCACATTCTGAAGCGAAGCCTAATGGGAAAGCAGTTGTCGCCACCGTCAATGGAACTGAGATTACTCAGGATGTTCTGACAAATTACCTGAGCGTTGTGCAACGCTCGGAAAACACCAAGAAAAATGATCCTCGCACCGCATTAGACGATCTGGTTGCGACTGAACTTGCTCTACAGGAAGCCGGCAAAACCGACATCCTTACTCGTCCTGACGTTCAACAGCGTATCAAAGACTTCACGCGCAATGTATTACTGACGACATGGACTAAAGAAAAAGTTGAAGGTTTCGAGGTTACGGATGAGGACATCCAAAAATCCTATGATGAGCGTATCAAGAAAGATGCTAACGATGAGTTTAAAGCTCGTCACATTCTGCTGAAAACAGAAGAAGATGCAACGGCGGTGATTAAAGAGCTAGCCGATGGTGGTGACTTTATAAAACTTGCGGAATCCAAATCAACCGGTCCTTCAGCTTCCAATGGCGGCGATCTTGGCTGGTTTAAGGCTAACACGATGGTAAAAGAATTTGCCGATGCAGTAAAAACCATGAAAAAAGGTGACACCTCAGTGGCACCGGTTAAAACTAATTTCGGTTGGCATGTGATCAAACTGGAAGACTTACGTCCGGCTAAACTACCGCCAATGGACTCACTTAAGCCTCAGCTGAAACGAATGTTGGCGCAGCAGAAAATGATGGCTTATATGGAAAAAATGAAAGAATCTGCTGACATTAAAATTATGCTGCCTGAACCAAAAGTAGCTGAGTCGGCGGAACCTGCTAAAACGGAATAATTATGAAAGCTGCATGGAAGACATTTTTAGTCGAACAAGGTGCTGAGTTTGAAGACGATCAGCTAGTTTCTTTTGGTAACCCTAACCGGGAGCGACGGATCGCTCCTCAGGGTGCGGTTCTGTCCAATCTGGCAGATAGAGGTTTGCTGGAAGTCAGTGGAGAAGATGCCATTACCTTTCTGCAAAACCAACTCACCAATGATATTACGAAGATTAGCGATGCTGAGCACCAGCTAACCGCATGGTGCAACCCTAAGGGGCGCATCATCGCGAACTTTAGAGCGTTTAAGCGCGGTCAGAACATCTATTTGATTATGGCCAAAGATTTGGTTGAAATGGTAATGACTAAACTCAGTCGTTACATCATGATGTCGAAGGTGACCATCAACGATGCAACCGATAGCTTGGTTCATTTTGGTTATGCCGGGGAAAATGCCGAGCATGACTTAGGCCTAATCATGGACAAGGTGCCTACTGAACCTAATCAGATTCTCAGCCACGATTCACTTAGCATTTTACGCCTGCCTGGCGATACGCCACGTTTTGAAGTATTTGGGGATGTTGCCGATGCATCGTCGCTTTGGTCGAAATGCAATGTTCGTGCCCAACCAGTCAGCAGTCAAGCCTGGGACTTTATGAATATCCGTGCTGGTCGTCCGGTTGTGACAGCTGCCTGCACAGAAGAATGGATTCCTCAGATGCTAAATTTCATCGCCATTGACGGAGTCGATTTTCAAAAAGGGTGCTATCCCGGCCAGGAAGTTGTCGCTAGGCTGAACTATTTGGGTAAAACTAAACGCCGCATGTATCACCTACTGATCGAAACCGATAAAGTGCCGCCATGCAACGATGCCATTGTCAATGCCGAAGGCACAGAAGTGGGTAAAATTCTCAATGCCGTGGCTAACCCCGATGACCTAGTCGAATGTCTGGCAGTGTTAAAAATCGCTGATGCAGATAATGCAATGTTTCTGACAGAAGTCTCTGGCGCCAGCGTTACGATGATGGACCTGCCCTACTCTGTTGATGAGCAAACCTAAGGTCTTGTTGCTCCATGGCGTTTTGATGAACGCCTTGGAGATGCTTTATCTTAAGCGGCAATTAGAGAAACAGGGCTTCAGGGTCTACAGCCTTAGCTATGAATCAGTTAAGCATTCCATCGAAGAAAATGTCCGATCTCTACATCAAGAAATCTCACAGCTTAACTGTAATGAATTACATGTAGTGGCCCACAGTTTAGGTGGCATCATGACGATGCACCTCATAGAAAAATACCCTGACTTACCCATTCAGCGCGTTGTGATGCTTGGCACGCCTCTAAATGGTAGTTATGCCGCCAAAATAATCACTCGCTGGAAGGTAGTCGGTCGATTACTCAAAAGTAGTATGGCGAAAGGTTTAGCAGGCGATCATGTTTTTGCGGTGTCCGACAAGCATGAAATTGGCATGATTGCAGGGAGCATTAAATCCCCCATAGGGTTTGGCTTGCTGCTAGGCAAACTACCTGAGGCTAATGATGGAACGGTCTTACTCAGCGAAACTAAACACTCTGTACTTACCCAACATTTAGTCGTAAACAAGTCTCATACTGGCTTAGTCTTTTCGCCAATGGTTGCAAAGCTCACGGCCAACTTCCTGAAAACGGGTAATTTTAATCGCGACTAAACCGGCGTTGAACTTACTGGAATTGATTGAATGCTTGGCTGCTATAAATTTTTCTCTTTGAAATCACACAGGTCACTGATATTGCAGGCGGCGCAACGTGGCTTGCGCGCGACACAAATATAGCGTCCGTGCAGAATTAACCAGTGGTGCGCATCCAGTAAAAAATCTTTAGGTACGTGCTTTAATAAGCCTTTCTCGACTTCAACTACATCTTTACCTTTGGCGATGCCAGTGCGATTAGACAGTCGAAAAATATGCGTATCAACCGCCATAGTCAATTGGCGAAATGCGGTATTTAGCACGACGTTTGCCGTCTTTCTCCCAACACCTGGCAAGGCTTCTAAATCAGCCCTATTTTCCGGAACCTTGCCATCATGCTTCTCAACTAAAATCTGGCAAGCGGCGTAAACATTTTTGGCTTTATTATTGAATAGCCCAATGGTTTTTATATGCTCACGAAGCGCATCTTGTCCCAAATCAAGAATGGCTTGAGGCGTGTTAGCCACTTCAAATAATTTGTCAGTCGCTTTATTGACGCCTTTGTCTGTCGATTGAGCGGAAAGTGTGACGGCAACCAGTAATTCAAAGGGGCTGCTAAAATTGAGCTCCGTCTTCGGGTGTGGATTTTCTGCATGCCAACGGCGGAAAATTTCAAATCGCTTATCTTTATTCATTGGCTGACACGCCTCCTATAATCTGACTCTCTGCATCCGCCAAGCGTTGTTGTTGACTAAGCTTTGCTGCTTTCTGTTTGTCCAGGTATCCGTCAATAATGTTTTTTGCCGCAAGAATAAAACCAAGGCCAATAAAAGCACCCGGAGGCAGGATAGCTAATAAAAATCCTGAATAATCTGTGCCAAATACCCGAATGTTAAGCACATCAGCCCAAGCTCCAAGCATCACTGACGCATTAGCAAATAAGGTTCCGTTCCCAATGATCTCCCTGAGTCCGCCAAGCACCACCAATAGCAGCAAAAAACCTAAGCCCATCATTAATCCGTCCAATATTGATGCAAGCAAAGGCTGCTTAGATGCGAACGTTTCGGCACGCGCTATTATCGCGCAATTGGTGACAATTAGAGGAATAAAGATACCCAGCACAGTATGCAAATCAGGCATATAGGCACTCATTAACAAATCAACCACGGTTACATTGGTCGCAATAACCATGACATAGAATGGAATACGTATTTCGCGCTTGATCCAGTGGCGACAAATCGACACTGACGCATTTGAAATCACGAGGGTCAGCAGCGTTGCAAGCCCTAATCCCAGCCCATTGATAGCGTTATTAGTGACGGCGAGTAAAGGACAAAGACCTAGCAGCTGCACGAGTGCAGGGTTGTTCTTCCACAATCCATCGACGATGATTTGTTTGTAACTGGCCTCACTCATTTATCGCCTCCTGATTGACTTGCCGCCGATTCGCAGCAAATTTGAGTGTTTCACGAACAGCATTTACGATTGCACGTGGGGTAATGGTTGCTCCAGTAAACTCATCAAACAATCCGCCATCTTTTTGTACTTTCCACTGGTCAAGCTCAGGGTTGCTTAAGGATCTGCCCGAAAACTGAAGTATCCAATCGGATTTATTGGTTTCGATCTTATCACCTAATCCAGGCGTTTCTTTATGAGCAGTGACTCTCACGCCACGTAAACTCTGGTCTGGCTCATTAACCCCAATCAACAATTTTATTGCTCCGCTATACCCTTCAACACTGGTAACACCATACACCTTAGCCACCTCGGTCGTCTCAAGTCGCGCAGAGTATATCTCGATTTCTTGAGCAAGATGTTTGCTTTCAATACGTTGCCCTGTAACTGAGGCTAACAAGTCATTATTATAATGCTCTGGCGCAACGATCGCGTGCAATCCGAGTAGATGCCTTTTGCGTTGGTTTTCAGCGATATCATTTTTTGTTAACCACTGGACGCTGCCTAACAGCAGCACGCCTAACAAAGCAAAAACTCCTAAGGTTAACCCTGATCTCATGATCGACTCTGCTGGTAGTTTTACCATGATTAGCGTTCTCGCCACTTGAGGGATGAGTGGCCAAACACTCTGGGTTGGGTGTAATAGTCTATTAACGGCACCGCCATGTTCATGATTAACACAGCAAACGCGACAGAATCAGGATACGCTCCCCAGGTTCGGATAATGTAAACGAAGCAACCAATACTCGTGCCATAGATTATTTGGCCAAGCGGCGTTGTGCTGGCAGAGACGGGGTCAGTTGCAATGAAAAACGCTCCCATAATGCTGGCACCGCTGGCCAGATGAAATAACGGTGAAGCAAACTTTGTATCGTCAACAATCCAAAACACGAAGGCAATAGCGGCCAGGCTAATTAGAAATGATCCGGGAATTTGCCAGTTAATCACTCGTCGCTGTAATAAATAGAGCCCTCCCAGAAGATAAGCCAATGAAACCCATTGCCAAGGCGCTGTAGCTGCACCAGCAGAATTTTTCTCACTAACTATCTGCGTATAACTTTGTCCCGTGATAAGCCCACTGCGAACGACATCTAGTGGCGTAGCGCGTGTTATTGCGTCCCAGTCTACCTCCGCTGCTAAGAACACAATGGCCAGACTTTGTTGCAAGTCAATCCAACTTCCTGAGACTGCATGTGAATCTGGCCATTGACTCATCTGCAGCGGGAAAGAAACAATCAGAACAGCATAAGCGATCATCGCGGGATTAAAAGGGTTGTATCCCAACCCACCATAACAGTGCTTGGCAATGATAATAGCGAAAATTAATCCCACCAGCGGCAAC
>CALAJG010000242.1 GCA_937923375.1 uncultured Leucothrix sp. | reverse complement strand
CTTCAATTTCAGGTCTCAAAGTTTCGACCTGCCGATTGATGAATGCATGATTGATAAGAGAGCGCAGTCGGGTATGCTGTGGTGCTTCCAGATTGAGTAAGGAGTGTTTTTCAGTTAAACGAAAGGCTGCCAGATGTGCGGGATGACTGTTTACGGTTGGTGCAGGCTCTAAGGCTTGAGGTAAACGGCGACCAAAGCGCTTATCACGAAATAATGCATTGACCTGCTCAAAGCTGCGCACGCACCACATGTCATATTGTTTCCAATAAAACAGGGGGTGGTTGCTATGTTGAGCATATAAAGCGTAAGGGTTTTGATAGAACTCAGGGCTTCTTGGATCAACATCGACCTGTGGGTAATTGTATTTTGTCATTGGAAATAGTTACTTGGTGTAAACTGAACGTAGAGTCTGTACGTATGTAGTCAAACAATAGTTAGCATATCAATATTCTGAGGTGACTGTTATCGGGAAGATGTTTTATGACTAAGATTTGCCTAACGCTCATCTTATTAATGACCTTGAGTGCATGCTCGACAGTCAGCCATGAGAAACCTATTTCTGCACCATTTAATGCAGCCCTCCAAAAAATCCCTTGTTATCCTGCATTTAAAGCACTGGATCAGTTGGCTTTTCATCGCGCTGGAACGCTTCTGGGGAATCGCATTCCTCAGATGCCGTGGTTACGGCATGATCGTTTGATTACTAATGAAATTAGCACGCTTTCAAGCTCAACGGGAGTTTCCAAGCTTCTGCAAAAGATGTCTTCACTTGCAATACAGGGTTTATCCTACGAGCTAGCAGCTATTCCAAACTTAACATTACAGCATTGGGAAGTCCGATATCGGACAAAGCTTTCATCCAATGACTTTGTGAAGCAGTGCATAGAACAGCTAATACAGCATCAGCACGCGGCGCCTCAAAAAACACTCGAAGACTTAAAAGCCATTCCCGAAGATAATGATTATTCTACGTTTGCCAGAGTCGCGGGACTTTATCCCTTAGCGGCTATTCCGTTTCGTCTGGGAGTGGTAAAAGAGCAGCGTCAACTTGCCAAGGAATGGGGCAAAATTACTGGTAAACGATGGCTTAAATATCCTCCTAAACTGAGCTCAAGCTCTGAGGGTGTCCCCAGGCAATGGGAGTTGCTAAAGCAACATGCCCCGACGTGGTTAATTAATAGCAGAACGCCTCCCAATATACCCGGAGCACCGTATTGGCAGGGTAAGCAGTTAAAAGTGAATGTGCAGGATGTAACAACTTATTCTTTTATTTCGCACGCTCGGTGGAAGCAGCAGCCGATTACGCAGCTAAATTATATTATTTGGTTCACTGAGAGGCCTCGGATAAAGAAGCTTGATTTGGTTGCTGGTCAACACGACGCGGTTGTGTTTCGGGTCAATTTGGATCCGCGAGGCAAGGTGATTGCCTATGACAGTATTCATCTGTGTGGCTGTTGGTATCGCTTGTTTTTACCAGCAGGTCGTCCTTTTAAGCCTAGTAGCCGTTATTGGCAAGAGCCTGTGTTAATGCAGCGGGTTGACTCGCCGCCTCGGCTCATGCCGCGTATGGCTGTATATTTGCAAGCAGATACACACCAAATTCAATACCTAGAGCCAGCAGCTAAATTGTCTAAAGGTAGTCAGGAAAGAACTATTAACAAGCATTATCAACTACAGCCATTCTCTAGGTTGTTAACGCTATCTAGTGATACGGGTGTGCGCCCTGTATTCAACACAAAGGGGTATGTTGCCGGGTCAGAGCGCCCTGAACGATGGGTGTTTTGGCCGATGGGGGTAAAAAATCCAGGAGCACTACGTCGATTTGGTGATCATGCGATTAGTTTTGTTGGGCGACGGTATTTTGATGATCCGCATTTGCTGGAGAAAGTGAGTGGTTTGATGCTGGAAAATTAAAGTGGCGGTGAAACGCTTAGTAAGTGTTTAGTAATGGTTGGTGGGCTCAAATTGTTGAGCCATTTTCCGCTCACGCCAAGTAATGATCAACCCTGCAGCAATCACAATTAACACGCCCACGAGGGCAATGTTATTGGGTTTCTCATCAAAAAAGAAATAGCCGCCGACGATCGCAATCGGTAAGTATAAATATTCAAGTGGCGCGACCAAAGTCGCTGGCGCATTTTGATACGCAGCAGCAATGGAAAAGTGCATAACAACGCTGGCCACGGCAATCCCTAATAATGTAAGCAATTGTGGCATCGGTAGCATGACGACTGGCCGTGTGAAGAAACCGGGATCGGGAGACGGTGGAATAAAGGAAAGAACAATCAACCCTAAAAGTCCTGACTGCAGAAACATAACCGTTAGCCAGAATGAAACCGCCATTGGGTCTTCATTTTTACAGTATTTACGAGTAAAAGCTTGGGTCATTGCATAAATAAAACCACATACAACAGGTAAAAATAGCATAGGGTCAAGCTGAGTAAAATCAGGCTGTAGAATCAGTAAGACGCCCATAAATCCGCCTACTGCACTCATTATCCGCCAAACACCAATTTTCTCTTTTAGCATGACCGATGCGATTAGCACCATAAATAGTGGCCCGCTAAAAAAACCACCGGCTACCATTGCGATAGGCAATACTGCTAAAGCAGTGAAAAAGCTAAGGTAGGTTATAGTCATTAACAGCGAGCGGAAAAACAGAGCTTCGATATTGATTACTTTCAGCGAGGACATTTTGCGCAAAGCGACTAGTACTATGAGCAAGAAGCACAGGCCAAAAACCGACCGCATCGATTGAAGCTGCCACAAGGATAAATTGTTGGTTAGCCATTTAGTTGCTAAGTCGGCGCAAGCGACCGTTGAGGTACCAAAAATAATCATGAGAATGGCAAAGCCAGTTCGATCAGGGCGCAAGGTCATTGTTTCGGATTGTGCGCTCATTAGGCAGTACTCGTCGACATTATTGGTAACTTTTATCACAGTTCTTTTTCACCAACGAGCGATAAAGACTTAGCCTCAGACGCGTGATTCTTTATGTCATGGTTTACAATGGATTGTAGTCAATTCAAGGAAGGTAAACATGAACAACAATCGATTGATAGCTAAAGACTCAGACTTGAGGCGGGCAGCGGATAACCTAGAGTATTTCGTGAACTATGTTTCAAGCCCATGGCGAATTATTTGGATGAATTTTGTTGCGGGCATATTTCGCGGATTAGGCGCGATTATTGGTGCCTCGATCGTTATTGGACTGGTTATCTGGGTGCTGGGCTTGTTTACTAAAATACCGTTGTTGAGTGAATACACACAAGAAGTTGATGAGTTTGTTTCTGAGTACATTTACAAGACAGATTACAACGAAGAGTTAGATCAGATGAATGAAACGTTGCGACGCATTGAGGAGTCTTTGAAAAATAGAGCTGATCCGTGATAATTAAAGTGTTGCACTAATCTCAGTAAGCTGCGGTTAATTTGGATTTGTTAACCTTGTGTATTGTCTCGCGTACTCTTGCGAGAAGAAAATAACCCATAGTGTCAAGGTGGTTAATTAGTGTGCAAATCAGGATTTGTTGAGACTCTATATTCTCTATGTTTATTCCTTCAGATAGGATTTTTATCTGTTACCCCATTGAATGCTCATGAGCAGACAAACGGGTGGGAATGCAAAGTTGCTCTCGTGAAGCAAAGCACGCAGTGTCATTCTAAGAAAGTCCGTGCTACTAAGTTATCAGCTAATAATTTGAAAGCAGCAGTCAATCAAGCTGAAAGCCTGTATTTGCTTGGTAAGCATGATGAAGCGTTCAAAGCGCTACGCCCATTAGCGTTGCAGGGAAGCGCTTCTGCGCAGTTCTATCTCGCTGAGCTGTATCAAACTGACACAAAAAAATCAGATAAAGATAAGACTATTTTTTGGTATCGGAAAGCGGCCGATCAGGGCAACCCCAATGCCCAATTCAACCTTGCCAATGCTTACTATAATGGCAGAATCGTGCGTACCGATTTGTTGAAAGCAGCAAAATGGTACCAGCGTGCCGCGATCAGTGGCGTACCAGAGGCACAGCTGAACTTAGGTTTTATGTATAGTCGGGGCAAGGGTGTTCCAAAAAATGATGAGGTGGCCACTCTTTGGTATGAGGCGGCGGCCAAGCGCGGAAATATCAAAGCTCAAAGCAATCTGGGTTATCGTTACTGCATCGGTGCTGGCGTTCAAATTAGTTTCGCACAATGCGCTTACTGGGTGAAACAGGCAATGGACAAAGGTAATGAAAACGCCAAAAAAATATGGGTGGCCTATAAGCTAGAGCGACACTTTAAGCGTGGTAAACATCCGATGAGCTGATGAGTTCAAATATCCGACACCAACTCAAACAGACAATCTCCTCGCTGAACTTGGGCTAACACTCGTTGACAAAGTACTACACCGCCCTTTGGTGCAATAATTTCTTGCGATGGTTTTTCAGGTGTTGAAGGATCATGTAGCAACGCCACACATTCTCCGTCAGAGACATCGTCTCCTAGGTTAACAAGGGGTTCAAGTAAGCCCTCGGCGTAAGCATAGATTCGCTGTTCGCTGACTGCTTTTACGCGCCTTGATTGGGTAGCAGCCTCAGGCCTTTTCTCAACTAAGCATCCCACCGCATGCAGCATGCGCATGAGTGCTTCATGAAATAATATGACGTGCTGATGGTTAATTTGCCCGTTTCCACCAAGCTCTATCGTAAGTGGACTTGCGCCGTTTCGCTCAGCAGCCGATGTAGTGTACCAGCCGTACTGGTCAGCACCAGATTGCAATGCAAAGGGTAGTGCCAGGCTGTCTAGCAGGATGTCTTGCCGCTGTTTAGCTTCTGGCGAGTCTGTATCTCCATAGAGCGCGACAGGAATGTATTCTAAGGAGCTGCCGCCGGAGTGAATGTCGAGGTAATAGTCCGCACCTGAAAGCAACTCCGTTTCCATAAAATGGGCAATCATCTCGGAGGGAGTACCGTGAGCGTTGCCGGGGAAAATGCGGTTCAGGTTGAGACCATCAATCGGTGAAGTGCGGAGTCCGGCTTGGGCAGCAGGGAAGTTTGCCATCGGCATTATGATGATTTGGCCGGTGATGTGCTCGGGTTGTAGGTCTCGTATCAAACGG
>CALAJG010000241.1 GCA_937923375.1 uncultured Leucothrix sp. | reverse complement strand
TATTGTGCGTTATATACAGCGCGACTACGCACATATTCCTGTTGCTGTAATCACCGCCTTTGGCAGCATGGAGTCTGCGGTAGAAGCGCTAAAGGCTGGGGCCTATGATTTTGTTTCTAAGCCAGTGGATCTCAGTAAACTGCGGGATCTGGTGCAGACGGCGTTAACGTTATCTGGCCAGATAACAGATTCATCAGGTGGGGAGACGGCCGTTCCTGAAGCGGTTAGTCAAAGTGCCATCATTGGTGAGTCAGAGGCTATGCAGCGTTTGAACTCGACAATTTTAAAGCTAGCCAGAAGCCAGGCTCCAGTGTTTATTCATGGCGAGTCGGGTAGTGGTAAAGAGCTAGTAGCGAATGAAATTCATAATCGTAGCCCTCGTTCTAAAGGCAGCTTTGTGCCAGTTAACTGTGGCGCGATTCCCGAAAATTTAATGGAAAGTGAGTTTTTTGGACATAAAAAAGGCAGCTTTACCGGGGCGGTTGAAGATAAGAAAGGGCTATTTCAGGCAGCACATAAAGGCACATTGTTTTTAGATGAAGTTGCCGATTTACCGTTAGGCATGCAGGTTAAGCTGCTTCGTGCAATACAGGAGAAAGCCATCAAGCCTGTTGGAGCCAACGATGAACTGCCAGTCGATATACGTATTCTCAGCGCAACCCATAAAGATCTGGAAAAAGAGGTTGAAGCGGGTAGTTTTAGACAGGATTTGTATTACCGATTAAATGTTATCAAGTTGGATGTGCCGCCGCTGCATGAACGGGGTGGGGACATTGAGTTGTTAGCTCAGTTCTTCCTGAAGTTAATTGCAGAACGCTGGGATTTACCAAAGATTAATTTGTCCGGTGCGGCAATGAATACGCTGAATGACTATCCTTTTCCGGGAAATGTTCGTGAGCTAGAGAATATTCTGGAGAGGGCCTCAACGCTGTGTGAAAACAATGTGATTCAGCCAAGTGATCTACAGCTGCCGGAAACTAGTCCGGTTCTGAAAACAGCGGAGGTCATGCAGGCTAAGATAGCAGCACATCCTGCTTGGCAAGCGAATAATGAAGAAGATACTGAAAAGCATCAGATTTTAGAGGCTTTGGAGCAGACGCGCTGGAACCGAACTGCCGCTGCTAAACAATTAGGGATGACGTTTAGGCAGTTGCGTTATCGTATCAAAAAGTATGAGTTGGATGATGCGGGGTAAATTTTTTTACGGCTGATCCGCTTTTTATACCGCTTGTTTTTTCAAAGCCCATCCGGTAGTTTGTATTCGCTTGCAATAGGTGGATATAAGGCATCGGATGACCTCAACAGTATTGAAAATTGATAACATCAAAAAACGCTTTGGTGAGCTTGAGGTGTTGCACGGACTCTCGCTCGAGGCGCAAAAAGGAGATGTTATTTCTCTAATTGGTTCATCTGGCTCCGGTAAGTCAACATTTCTACGCTGTATTAACCTTTTAGAAATCCCTGAGGAGGGCGATATATCGCTGTCTGGTGAGCTAATTTCCCTAAAAACTAGCCGGAGCGGTGTTCGATCCGCCGCTGACCCAAAGCAGGTCCAGCACTTGCGTTCACGCATTGGTATGGTTTTCCAGCAGTTTAATTTATGGTCTCACCTGACGATTTTGCAGAACGTCATGGAAGCACCGATTAGGGTGCAGGGTTTAGCCAAAGCCGAAGCCAAAGAAATTGCACTGGAATTCTTGAATAAGGTTGGGATTGCAGACAAACAAGACGTCTATCCAGCGTTTTTATCAGGCGGTCAACAGCAACGAGCAGCCATTGCGCGAGCATTAGCGATGCGTCCAGATGCGATACTTTTTGATGAGCCTACTTCTGCTTTAGACCCTGAACTGGTCGGTGAAGTGCTGGGTGTGATGCGTCGACTGGCAGAAGAAGGAACAACTATGATCGTGGTGACTCATGAAATGGCGTTTGCTCGTGATGTGTCAAATAAAGCAATATTCTTACATCAGGGGTTGATTGAAGAACAGGGGCATCCGTCAGAGATGTTTACTTCACCTAAATCGATACGCCTGCAACAGTTTCTTTCAAATACGGCGGCTTAGCCCACCGACGTGTTATTACAATTTAAACTGGGCGAACTGAGGAGTTCTGAGAAATGAAAAAACTATTATTAACGATGGTTCTGGCTGCGTTTGCAACGACAGGATTTGCGGCAGACAAGGTACGTTTTGGTACTGAAGGTGCCTATGCTCCATGGAACTTCATGGATGACAATGGCAAGCTAGCCGGCTTTGAAATTGAGCTGGGCGCTGAGCTTTGCCGTCGCGCTAAGCTTGAGTGTGAGTTTGTAGTAAACGAGTGGGATTCAATTATTCCAAACCTGATGGCGGGTAACTACGATGTTATCATGGCCGGTATGTCGGTTACGGAGAAGCGAAAAGAGACCGTCATGTTTAGTGATGAGTACTATCCTGCAGATCCTTCACGTTATGCAGCAGCTAGTGGCGACAAGTTTGACTTTGATAACTTAAAAGGCAAGAAAATCGGTGCCCAGGGCGCAACTGTTCAGGCAGGATACTTAGAAGCAAACCTTAAAGAAGGTAACACCATCAAGTTATATGAAAAGCCAGATCAGTCGGTTGCTGATTTAGCGGCTGGCAATATTGATTTGCTGCTTGCTGATGATAGCTTCCTGAAGCCTGTTGTTGACGGTTCAGGTGGAAACATCGTGTTTGTTGGCCCCGGTGTTCAGATTGGTGGTGGTGTTGCACTAGGCATGCGCCCAAAAGATACTGAGCTTGCAGGAAAAATGAATGCAGCGTTGGCTGAAGTAAAGAAAGACGGAACCCTCGATAACATGATCAAGGAGTTCTTCAAGAAAGGTCCTTTCTATGCTACAGAAGAGAAATCAGCTATGACTATGGAATCTCTTCTTAAGAAAATTAATGCGCTGGAAATGCGTGTTAAAGAGCTAGAAAAGAAGTAACCAGGATGGTACCGCTTTGCTGCTTTGCTTGTGCAGAAATCGCTGTCACTCAGCTGAATAAGCGTTACAAATGATCAGAGCAATATGCCACTAGTTATAGTGGCGTATTGCTATCTAAACAAAGATTAGTTAAGGGGGCTGTGATCGAATCGATCATTGAATCATTAGTCAATTTACTTGGCGAGGACTGGCGCGCCGGGCTTGAGTATATTACTAATGGCAAGCACATGATGTGGTACGCCAGCATTCGATTCACGCTAATTGCTGCCATCGCTGGTGCTGCATTTGCCGTGCTGTTTGGCTTACTCGGTGCTGCGCTAAAACAATCAGCAATTGCCCCGCTGCGCTGGATCGGTAGTTTCTATGTGAATATCGTTAGAGGCGTACCTGATGTCCTGTTCTTCTTATTTTTCCCACTCGCCTTTGAGCAATTCGTTGAATACATTTTCTCCCGCACACGCTGTACCGCCGAAGAAATCGCCAGTAATGCAGGTAGTTGGCCACCCTGTGATGCTGCGCAATGGTACCTTGAGGGGAATGACTATCTAATTCTCGCCTGTGTCTCCTTTGGTATCGTTTACGGTGCGTTTGCCGCTAATGTCATTCATGGCGCTATGCAAGCCGTGCCTCATGGGCAGCTGGAAGCTGCACAGGCCTATGGTTTTACAAAAAAGCAGGTATTTTGGCGCTTTAAAGTCAGGCAAATGTGGACCTATGCCTTGCCAGGGCTCTCCAATGTTTGGATGCTGCTGCTGAAAGCCACTTCGTTATTGTCGCTTCTTCAAATCGCCGACATCGTGCTGTGGGCCGATCGTTTAGGTGCGCCCAATTACCTGGCACGAGCGGGTATGGTGCATCCCGACTGGCGCTGGAAATATTACCTAGTGCTATTTGTATTTTACATCCTGATGACGATGCTGTCAGAACGCGTGTTTGACTGGTTGCAGCGCCGCGCTAATCGCGGCATGGTTGAGGTGAACTGATATGGATTGGATCACTAACTGGTTAGCCAACAGCGCAATCGTACAGGACATTATTACCCTAGCTAAGCCTGCGACGTTCAATTTATATTTTGCATTGATTTCAATTCCGTTGGGCTTTCCTTTTGCTATGCTGCTGGCACTGGGCAAGAACTCAAAAAATAGAATTTTATCCACATTATCCAAGGCTTATATCTACGCATTTCGTGGCTCACCGCTGTTTATTCAGTTTTTTATGTTTTACAGCTTTGCGCTGTCTCTCAACCGTTCGTTGTGGAAACCATGGGGGATCGATGAGATCGTATTGCACCCCTTATTTTTAGGACCATTAGTATTGGTATTAAACACATCGGCTTACGCGGCAGAGATCTTTTACGGCGTTATGCGGACAGTTCCCAATGGGCAGATCGAGGCGGCGCGCGCCATCGGCATGAATCGCTGGCAAGAGTTTTGGTCTGTCACCTGGCCCAATACCATTCGGCTGGCATGGCCTGCGTATACCAATGAAGTGGTATTTTTGTTCCACGCGACTGCGTTGGTTTACTTCACGCTGCCGGTAATCAATGATCAAAAAGACTTGATGAATAAAGCAGGCGAGCTGTTTGAGAAAGACTATAACGTATTCTTGCACTTTTCGGTCGCTGCGCTGTATTTCGTAGCGATATCAATGTTTATCTTTTTTACGTTTGGTTTGGTGCAGAAATACTTATCACGCCATATCCGCAAAGAAGAACGCCAGAAATTTCGTTTCAAACCGAACTATATGCGATGAGCTTTTAACCGATGAGTTTTCAAAGAATCACACGCGAGATTACAGGTGACTCGCCGGGCAGGGTAACCACGCTGCAATATTATAAAATTGGCCCTGCAGCAAGCGCTGATATACCAAAAATCTATTTGCAGGCAGCATTGCATGCAGATGAGCAGCCTGGAATATTAGTACTGCATCATCTCTTAGCACTGTTGAAAGCGGCAGATTCAAAGGGTCAGCTGAGTGCACACTTTGTCGTGATGCCAATGGTAAACCCCTTGGGCATGGCTGGGTTGAGCTTTAATCAGCATCAGGGTCGCTATGATGCGATGAGTGGTGTGAACTTTAATCGTAAATGGCCAAGCTTATATACTGTCATTGCCAAAGAAATTGAGGGTAAGTTAGGTAGTGAAGCAATTAAGAATCAACAGCTTATCCTAGCTGAGCTTGCAAGATGGTTATCGTCAGCAAAACCCACAAGTGCCTTAGAACAGCAGCGTCATTATGTGATTCAGGAAGCTTATGACGCTGACTACGTACTTGATTTACATTGTGACAATAATGCGCTAGTGCATCTTTTCGCCGTGCCCCAGTTAAGCGAGTCATCGCATAATCTGGCAACCTGGGTCGGTGCTGCGGCGACATTGCTAGCTGAAGACAGTGGCGGTGGTTCATTTGATGAGGTTTGGCCCGGCCTGTGGTTAGATGCTGCGCGTGAGAACCCAGATAAGCCAATTCCGCTAAAAATAAAAGCCTCTGGAACGGTAGAATACCGTGGTCAGGCTGACACCTTTGACGGGCTTAATCGTCAAGATGCTATCCAGCTCTACGGTTTCTTTCAGGAAGAAGGGTTAATTGGTGGCGAGCTTATAACAGCAAAGCCAGACACGGCGCCAGAACCAACAGACTTAGATGCTACAGAAATGCTCAGAGTCGATCAGGCTGGTTTATTGGCATACTGTGTCGAGTTAGGTGAGACCGTAGAGAAAGGGCAAGTGATCGCAGAATTGATCGCTTTGCATGGGGAAGATGCTTTCCAACAGCGTACGCCGATCTGCGCCAATACCTCTGGTCGGGTTATTTCCAGAAATATCAACAAATACGTCTGGCCAGGCTGTTCGATCGCTAAGATTGTCGGCAGCGAAACGTTGGAAAGTC
>CALAJG010000240.1 GCA_937923375.1 uncultured Leucothrix sp. | reverse complement strand
AATCAAAACAAACGCATCTACGACTCGCTCTATGCGTCGCCGATTGCCGGCAAAACGCTGGTTGTGATTGGCACGGGAAGCTTGGGGGGTGCGGCCGCTAAAAAAGTGCAGGCGCTTGGCGTTCATGTTATTGGCGTGAATCGCAGTGGCCAGTCGGTTGATGGGTGCGATGAAATTGTGACGACTGACCAGTTAGATGAGGTGTTACCAAAAGCGGATTATGTTTTAGCGGCAACTCCGGACACGCCGGAAACGCGTGGATTGCTGGATCGCAGGCGGCTCGATTTAATGAAAACCACGGCGGGCATTATCAATATCGGCCGCGAGGCCATTATGGACTACAATGCGCTCTGCGATAAGTTAGAAGAAGGTAGTTTAGCGAATGCGATTTTAGATGTGTTTGACCCTGAGCCTATCGATGAATCATCGAGGCTTTGGCACACTAAAAACCTTGTTATTACCCCGCATATTTCAGCGGATGATGGGGATGCATATATCCCGATGACGCTGGGGCTGTTTTTTCGGAACATGGAGTTGCATCTTGCTGGCAAGGAGTTGTTGAATCCTGTGCAGCCGGAAAGGGGATATTAATCACTACGCACTTAAGTTGAGGTGCTGCCAATAAATTACAGCACCTCAAATGTCTCAATTATCGACCAGCACTTCATAGCTCACATTACCTTTTGCACCGCCAGGCAATGAACCGGTAAATTCCCAATTCAACGCATCAAAGTTAACGTTGGGCGTACAAGTCATTCCAGCGGGCACCACATCGCAAGCTGCACTAGTTCCAACCAAGCCAGCGCTAACCGGAACACTATCGTTAACTTTCAAGTCAGTAATCGACCCAGTTCCGGTATTACGGTAGTAAATGCGATATTTGAGTAAGTCACCGGGTTTAGCCGTATTCAATGTTTCTGTTTCAGCCGTTAGCTGTGTCAAGTTCTCAACTGTTTTGGTCAACTCTAAACGCGACTCACCCACCGGTGGAGTGGCGGCAGTGGTCGGCACGGCAATCTGCCCAGCGACAGTCAAGTCAGTTACTTCCAAAGTAGTCGGTGCCAGAGCGCTTCCTGCAAAGGAAAATGTAGCGGTTGTTTGGACTTTATATCGATCCTGAGCAGCCACGTTTGCGGGTGCGTAAACTTTGTTAATGAGGCAGAGTTTGCTGTCAGCGCTGATACCAAAATTGATTCCGCTAATTGGTGTATTCCCCTCACTGCCATTAAGCGCACCGCTACAGTCGGTATCTCTATAGATAAGATGCGACCAGCCACTACTTGTATTGCCATTCGCAGCGGTTGTAAATCTAACACTCCCGTCAGCTTCAGTAGAAAAAACATGCGAATAGAAGACCGTATTGCCGGGCAATATTTCACTTTGATGATCCGGTTCAAACCTTATACCAGCACCGGTGTTTCCGGAGGTTGTGCTGTTAGTTCCTGCAACTTCGCCAAAATCCTGATCGATCACATCGGCACCCAGCACCATAAAAGACAAGCTATCAGCGGTTGTTGATTGGTAACCCGTCGGGTTCTTAGCCGATGCCACGCCACAGTTTTGTGGTATTGGTGTAGTTTCACCATGCGCTTGATAAAGCTCATAACCCCCATCCTGGACACCCGCAAAACTATATTCACCGCTAGCATTTGTCGTTGTACTACGACAGGTATTACCCAGCGTGTCATAGAGCACCACCACGGTGCTTGCGATACCTTGCTCACCAGCATCTTCACTCGCATTACTATTTGCGTCTATGTAAACGCGGCCTGTGATATTAGCGCCAGGTGAGACAATGCTTAAAGCGTAATCCTCAACCTCCCCGTCAGATTTTGCATCTGTAGCGTCATTAACGCTGAGTGAGTCTGTGGTTAAACGCAGTCTTAAAAAAGTATCACCCTCCTGAATATCAGATGGGATAGTAGCCCAGTTCAGCACAAAGTTGCCGTTGCTTGTGCCACTTGGAATGACTCTGGCAGCAGCTTCATCTGAGTCAAAAGTGCCGTTACCATCAAAATCAATCCATGCCACTAAGCGACCCGCATTAGCCGTGTTATTCGTTGCAGTAACGATAACTTGATATGATCCGTCATTTGACGAGAGCACTGCAAGGCTTGAAATCGCGTCATCATCGATTCCATCGCCTGTTGCATCTGCGCTCAATATTGAACCAGCGTCACCATCAATGGATGACCCTAAATAAATATCTGCCCCTTCAACATGCCATGCATCCTGATAGCTGACAGGGGCATCTGAGCAATCAACACCGGAGGCATCAAAACTTAAATCATAGCCACCAATGTAACCAAGATTCGCAAACCTAATTAATACTTCATCATTAGCTGAAACGGCCACTTCGCCCTTATTAGCACCATTAGGGTATGGATGAGTTCCGCCACCGGGAAACGCGCCATACACTCTGACTCCATTGACAAATATTTCTACGGAATCGTCAATATAGCTATTCGTTTGGCCACCAATCGTAATGGTTCCACTAACATCAATCGTGCGACGAAAATCGATCTGATAAAAGGGGTTTCCGCTAGTAGTCCAGGTTGAACCGATATAGCTTGGGTGAGGTAAGCCTGGAGAGGTTGGGGTCTCGGTATTACTCCAGGTACCGACAGCATTATGACTACCATTTGAAGCAGAGGCGACAGGGTTTTGACCGGCACCCCAAAATGCCTCTCCCCGGAAAAGCGGTATTCCAGAACCCCCAGATCCATTCACATCACCTGACATTGCCGTTGATCCAGCGATTTGCATGGCGCCCTCAAAGTAGCTAGCCGCCCAGTAGCCTCTGGGGAAAGTGAAGTCAGGAATACCATCTGGAACGATACTACTTAGATCAGGGGTTTTACATTCTTCGAAAGGGATGTCCGGGCTAGACGGTCTTGCTCGTATCGTAAGTTTTGCACTACCAGTATTGTTAGTCGCTATTTCGGACTGACCCACCATTTGAATACTGGCAGTATTATTTATATCAGTTGTCGTTTCTAAAGTGGCCGCAATCACATCGATAGTAATTGGGTTTCCAACTGCACCACCGACACCAATAGGCAATCCACTGTTGTCGTACTGGCACGAGACGGTGGACGGAGCGGAAGATGCAGAACAGTCCCAATTGGCTCCACCATCGACGTCAGCTGCGCTGGTGATCATTATACCTGACGGAAGGTTATCGGTGATCGTGATAACAGTCCCTGCCGTATTAGTTACTGGTCCAACGCCTGCGCCGGTATTATTTTTGGGTGTGATGACATAGGTAGCCGTTTCTCCGGCATCGACAACGGCAGGTGACACGGTTTTAGTAATCACCAAATCGGGCTTTATCACTTCAGTAGTAACGACGTTAGAACCTGGAGCACGCGCTAATAACCCCGGAGAATCCCCAATAAAGCTATTGAAATATTTATCGGTATGTTGATTTCCACTGGCAGTAACATTAAAGCCCAAATTATACAAAGCACCAGGCGTCAGACAGGGAACATTACCATAGCTGCCACAGGATTGAGGCGTTCCAGCAAACGGTAAAATCAGCATTCCCGTCACTTCAACATAATTTGCTGGACAGTTCGCCCCACCAAACTGCCCTGCAGTGCACCAATTACTGGTAGTAGCGGTATTGGTGCCTCCATTTGTTAAATTGTGGCCAGAATGATAAGGATCAACGTTAATATTGGCACCCGCATTTTTAGTATAAAGAACACTCGCCGTAGCATCCGCAGCATCTAAGGTTGGTGGTCCGGATAAGGTCAGGCTCCCTGAAAAATTGCTGCCTCTGGGGTCACCAGCATAAGGGAGTATTTCTAACAAGCGTACATTTGGAAGCGAGTTACCAATCACGCCATAATTAAGTGTATAGCTAAAGCTCGAATCTGACGTAACCAATGTCTGATCCGCCGACTTATTCAGCACAATTCCTGGATTAGCCGAAACATTTAGCAACCAGTTGCTGAAGCTACAGTTTTGCCTTGTTTTACAGACAAAGCCTCTACCGACACCGTCATAATAAGCTTTTAATGTCGCATTATCCGAGGAGTCTGCAAACGAAGTATTAAGCAATTGATCATTGGTTACAGCCGAAACCGAGACCGTTGCCGAAAACCTAAGAATCGGTAGGTTACCCGCCGCATTACCCGGCGTAGTTTTAGTGGCTAGTTGATTGAGCAACTCCCATTTACAGGCCGTGTGGCCTGCAGGCACCGTACCTGAAGGAAAAATATTAGTGGGTAAACCAGATGTTGTACAAACCGGGTCGGCAATGGCTACCCCTCCCAAGGTACTAGAACCGGCGTTTAGTGCCAAATTTGCAGGTAGCACGTCCCATACCGTAATGTCGGTAGTATGTGCAGAACCACTAGTAGTTGCGTTTACTTGTAATTCATAGTTTATCTGCGCACCAGGACTTGCCAGAGAGCCATCGGGATGGGAGGGTGAGCTTTTTGATATTTGAATAAATTCATTACTAAAAATAAATGCTGCATCTCCAGCCTCTGCCTCCGCAAGACCTGAACCTCGCTGCCACATCAAAATAGTTGTTGAATAACTATTTAAAGTGGAGTCATTCGCAGCAAATGCACCTGCAACCGTGTCGGTACCAGAAAAAGCGTAGGTAGCACGAACCTGTAGAGGAAGGTAGTGAAGATATTTTGCACCCGCCGTGAAGCTATCGTACGTTGCCCTGACACGATTAACGTCCTGCAAAGTATGCCCGGCACTCTCCAATGCCACAATGGAGTCAAACCATGTGGCATCCCCATCGCCACAGCCACTATCGGCATTGGTAGATCCTGAGGTCGATGGAAATTGATACTCGGAGGTAACACCACTAAAGCTATCCCACCCCCCAGTAGTTGCCCCAACGCCTCCCACACCTAGCTGAAAGTTCAAGTTAGCAATATCTGAAATGTTGCCAGATAGCGCCCTAGTCAGCATCCCCGTATCTGGATCGAGTACAGTATTCGCATTAGTTGGAGTATAGGCCGCAACAATCGGCGTTCGATTAAGATAGGTTAAACGTGAATTGTCTATTTTGTTACAGAACATACCCGCACCAAAACTGGTAGTCCCCGTGTTATAAGTCGCAAGCTGAGTATCAAACACCTGTCCTGGAGATGCTTGATTAACATGCGAAGAACCCGTTACATTCGGATCTCTTGGTGCCAAATCTAAACCTAATGGATTATTCGTTTTAAGCGGCACATACCGAACACTCATCGTTCCTGCAACCGTGTTTCTAACGCCGCTATTTTCAGTATTATCGGTATCGGTGAGCACGGGTTCTACGTTAGCCTGTCCGGTTATCGACGTTCCAAAAAGGTACGCCTTATTGGTCAACAATCGGGTTACACCGTCTGCTGGTACATCAGTCGTTGGCACCCAAATCAAAAGCGATTTACTTCCAACCCACCACTCATTCGTCGGATCATCGAGATTCGTCGCATTAATTAAGGTTGTCCCTGCAGGGTTGGTACCCTTTTTTGTTGGATACTGAGATAAAGACCAGTCGACACCGATCAGATCAATCGTTGCTGTCTTCAATGTATTATCGATCGACTGAGCAACACAAGTACCACCATTTGCAATTGCATGCGCGGCACTAGCCCCACTATTATTATCTCTTGGATAATAGAAACCATTATCAAAGTAGTTTCCCACTGCCGTTTGCACCGTCTGCCAACCGGCACAAGCATTTGGGTCTGTATTCGAAACAACACTGAAACCCGGAGAATTAATATTCCAATTAACTAGTTTGGCATTAGGAAACTCTGGGTCATTAAAATTCTCGGTGAAGTAAGCAGTGTTAAGCGCCTCTAAACCTTTACGTGATCCGGTGGCATGGATGCCGATATTAAAACCCAACACAAACCCATCCTCTCCCGCGGGGCCACTTTTAGGTATAAACAAACCTCCCCGCAAAGAATCCTTTGTTAAATCCCATTGAGGACTTGAGGTCAGCGTCAGCTTCTCCATACCAAACGTAGTCGAACCATCATTCGCTACCGTTGGTGTGCTAGTCGCGGCATTGTTATCAGAACTAAAAGTGATCTTGGGAGCATCCAAAATAGTGCCATTAGGAACATTTCCCATGATGCTCAGGGGAATATCCAGCGTAACGCCACCTATGGGCGAGGGCAGTGAGCAATAAACGGTTTGACCATCTGAGGTCACCCCTGAAACTCCTGTTGGTGCTGGATCTGCAACAGGGGTAAGCGAAATATTCTGGCAACCACTGCTACCAGTTGGGAGCTTCAGCGGATCAAAATAAGCGACTTTAGTCGGTGGCGTTACTCCAGGTAGTAGAGTCGAAGGTAGGGTAAAGCTTCCGATTTCATACTTAATGACGGCGCCAGTATCACTAGGTGTTAGTGAAAATGCCGCTCTGTAGGAGGCATCATCATGGGTGCGAACCTCGTTATTCGTCGCGTTCTGATCGTTTGAATCAAACGGTGAAGTACCAGAATACACCATCCCAGCCAAAAAACTATTGATATCAGCCTTTGGGGAAGTAGAAATTAGCAAAAGGTTTAACAACAAAATAGCTCGAAACAATACCCTCATTGTTACCCGTGACATATTCCACTTATCCTATTGTTTTTATTATAATTTTTGACTACTCAAATCTGAAAAACAGAAGAGAACCAATTTGGTAGACATTACGTAAGATGAATTAAGAAGCGTGCAGCTCATGCTTCTTGCGAAGAGTATAAGAAAAGCACTGAATACTTACTGAATTGGCTTAGTTTATTAACACAACATTCACCAATCAATGCTGTACGCCAATAGCATTTTCATAAGATCATCAATCCCCTTAACTCGCTCGGAATTCATCCCTACTTTTCTGGCGGCATCCACATTCATTTGATTATCATCAAAGAACAATATCTGCTGAGGACTAACATCAAAGCTGTCGATAACGTACTGATATGCCTCTTCATCAGGCTTTGCCATGCCCATCAGATGCGACGCGAAGTGGTGATGAAAAGCGTCTTTTAGCTGCATCTTCCCCATTTTTATTGGCCAGTGGATTTCATTGGAGTTTGAAAATAGCGCTGTAGTGTAGTTGGATTTTAACGCATGCAACATATCAAGTGCGCCAGGATATGGGCAAATTGGCAATTTCGTGAAATAGTCCAGATAGTCTTGAGGACTAACGTTCATTGATAGCTCAGCGACAATGCGCTCTGCAAATTCATCCGAACCAATTAACCCAGACTCAAATGCCTTAGGAGTACTTGAAGTTAGCCACTCAGGCAAGATTGGCAGGCCTCGCAATTGCACAATCACTCCACCAAGATCAAAAACCAGATGTGTTATTTCCATATTGCTTTGACCTACTATTTAGCTGCTATTACGAGAAATCGAGGTATTGAATAGTGTTTCAATTTCTTTCATTGCTTATCGCCTCATATGGCGGTTTAAAAAATCCAACACCTTCTGTTTATAAGCTTCTGGGCGCGCTTTATAAATATCCTGATGCGCCAACCCATCTGCAAGCCAAAGTTGCTTTGGCTGCTTAGCAAGTTCAAAAATCTGCTTAGTCTCACTAGCTGTGGTGTGTTTATCAGCCGTGCCAGAAATAACCAGAAGCGGACTGTTCAGTAAACTCACTTTGCCAATGGGACTTAGCTTGTTGGCACTAAAACCTAGCCTTGGTTTTAGCTGAGTGAGTAGAATCTGCGCCGGAGCCCATGACAAGAAACCCAGCCTTGCCTTAACCCGATTGTGAACGGCAGTCTTTATGTTGGAATAAACCGATTCAATAACCAATGCATCGATATTTTGTGGGGAAGCTAACAATGTCGCAGCTCCACCAAGGGACATGCCGATAACACCAATCGGTTGGTTAGGGTGCTGTTTTTTGGCAAAGTCGATTGTCGCCAGCACATCATGCTTTTCAAGATAACCATGGAACAAGGCGACAACGCCTCTGTCATCTGCCGCCTGAATGTGCCAGCCGGCGAGTGTACTGCCCGACTGACTTTTAATCGTGACGTTTTCCACGGGTAGACCCGAAGTAGGGATTTCTACCTTGCCCTGCATCGGAGCAATCAACTTTCCCGCCACCAGCCATGACACTAGGCAGGCAATAAAAGCAATGATTAAAATTATTATTCTAGCTTTTCTCATGAACGGATAAATACTTATTTAGCGCTTAAAAATTCATAAGCCGATTTTGCAAACACAATAATAAAAATCACCGCAAACACCAGTAGAGGCAGCTGCCAAGCCCCATCGAATACTGAAACATCCAGCACTTCCCAGCCATTAAGCGATAGCATATTCATAGTCGGCTCTAGAGCCACATCATACATCAAACGACCTGGCGTGAAAGCCAGAGCTCCTGCTATACCCATTCCACCAATATAGGTGGCTTTCATGGACCGCTGATGGCTATTTACGTCGCCTGAGCGAACCTGCTTAACGGCGAAGTACAGTGAGGCCATTGTGCCTAACGAAATGAGATGGATCGGGCTGAACGGTCCAAACAAC
>CALAJG010000239.1 GCA_937923375.1 uncultured Leucothrix sp. | reverse complement strand
GACTTGATTTGGTTTGGAATATTCTTGGTGTTAGTAGTGGAAATGTCACAGATTACGCCGCCGGTGGGGTTCAATCTGTTTGTGATTCAGTCGTTGACCGGGAAGAATATATTTTATATAGCAAGATGTGCGTTGCCGTTCTTCTTTATGATCGCGTTGGCGATTGTGATTATTACTATATTCCCGCAGATCGCGTTGTCTTTGCCGCAGTTGATGACGGCTGGATGACTGAAATATTCATAAATCGAGAAGCTGCACATGAGCAATGCCAAAATTAATAAGAGAGTAAGTTTCCCCTATAGCTTAGGTGAAAACCTGTTTGGGGTGGGTAAACTAGCAAGAGCTCTATCTAAGCCGATAAAAAAACAAATCTGGGAGAAGCTTCGTGCAAAACACGATCACGACAATACAACCGCATGACCCTAAAGCTTGGCAGCTGGCATTAATAGAGCAAGCGCTATCCAAAGTTCAGACAGGCAACGCTAAATTTGCAAGTCATGAAGCTGTAACGGAATGGCTTAAGAGCTGGGGAAGCGAGACCGAGAGGGACGCACCTATCTGCAAGTAAGTGCTAGTTTTTAGTAATTTGAGGCTCCCAAGCCGCTATTTCCCCCCTCAAACCAGCCTCAACCAACTCCCCCAATAACCGAGCAAAAGGCCCAATATCCTGCCCAACACTCGCTTGCTCAAGCGCCGCCATATATTCAGTCCGTTTCTCTAACGGCACAACTGTCCAAGGATAGCCCCCACTAGCTAACATCGCATTCATCAAAAACCGCCCCATACGACCATTACCATCCATATAAGGATGAATATAAACAAAGAAAAAATGCCCTAGCACTACACGCACAGCCGCATTTTCCTCAGCACTTAGCAGATCAAACAACACTGGCATGGCATCAGGTACAGCTTCAAAGCTCGGTGGAACATGCTTGGAACGACGAATAAACACTAAGCTACGGCGGTAACCTGCAAGGTCAGCAGGTTTATGAATTCCCGCAGCCACACCTGGCGCAAACATTTCCCGATACCAATCTCGGTGGTCTGCTCGTAATACCTCCCCAGCATTTTGACCATCGAGAATACTTGTTAAGCTCTGCCTGACCACTTGGTAGGCCTGCCAGTAACCGCGCGCTGCCAGTGCATTTAAGTTTTCTTTATCATTCGGATTTTGATCAGGGCTCCAGTCTCCTGAACGAACGCGCTCAATAAGCTCAAGCGTTACCCGATAACCTTCTATCGACAATGAGTGATAAGCATCTGTTATATAAACATCTTCAACGTGTTTCAGATAGATCTCGGCTTCTAATGAGTGGTGAGGTTGCTGGTGGGCGGCTCTGGGAAATTAGCAATAACCGTTTCACGCATAGCCTCCCACATCAGCCGGATACGATTGACGTAGGGTGACTGCACTCGCTCGGTAAGCTGAAAGGGACTGGATGCGCTAAATGGGTCAGTTTCATTAACGTTATAATCAGCCGCTCGCATAACTCCAACAATTTCATTGGCCACTTCATTACGGCCTATATTTCTAAAAGCACCTGCTAAACGGGCAGCAATAACGCTATGTCCACCTTCTAATAGGGGTTCCAATACTTCTGACGCATCACGGATCATAGATAATGCAGCACGCATATCTGTTGGGTTTTGTGCAAAACTTTTCTCTGAGCAACCGACTAGCGCAGCCGGCAGACTGAACACTCTCATTCCATGCTTTTCAGTTTGGTATTTCGCTTCTGGCAAACTGGCGCGCACGTCATATAGGGAAGTGTTGTGAGGTAATGAAGTGATATTGTTACGTGCTTTACGAGAACGAACCAAAAGTTGGGTCGGCACTGTTAAATTCTCTACATGCAATGCAATTGACTGCTCTGGAGACAAGCACCAATCCTGAGCTTTTAACTCATTCAGATAAGCGGAGCAAAACAGCCAGAAGGATGCGTACCAAGCTGTGCTTTCCCCAGCGGTTTCGTCAGGTCGTGATGGGAGATACCATCCCTTGATAACCTCCTCTAAAAAACCATTTTTAATTAAGCGCTCGCGGTGGGTACGGGAAAGGTCGCCGGATCGTATCACAATAGTGCCCGAGGTCTGCAACTGATGCAGAACTTCCAGTGAATCCGCCAATTTTTCTGAGGGTGAGGCCATATCTTTATTCGCTTATGATGTTATACCATAATTCGCTTTTAGTGCCTTACAGTAATTCGCTTATTACGTTATACCATAATTCGCTTTATATGCTTCACTGTTATTCGCTTATCGTGTTGATATCTACTATTCACGGCTACTTTTCGCAGATTCAAAACAGGATTTTATCCACCTAACCAAACGACTAAATGGTTTTAGGAGCGTGGGTGGTTGTGGCGGCTGAGGCGGCCAAAGCGAACGAAACATCATCCTATCCGTCTCTCGAGCACAAAAATCTTCACAAGAAGGAATAGCGGCGATCAAAGCGCCAGGCTCGTTACCTTCAGCATCAAAAACTTTAACATCAACACCCTGCCAAAGCGTTTCGTCATGAACGATAGCATCACCCTCATCACTGACTGCCTCAACCCTATACGAACACCAGAACATCTCTTCAAACCTAGGCTCATAAAGTTTGGCAATGTGAACCTCATCTAAGTAAAGATCATATATTGCTACATCGGGATCAAAATCATCTAAGGTCATCACAGAGCTGCACAACTCCTGCAAAGTTTCTCTGCCAAAAAACCATACTCTAGCAGATAATTTCCATATTTATGCGGCATGATAAGCCTCATGACTAGACCGATCTTATTACTGCTGTTAATAGCCATCTTGCTCGCCTCGCTCAAACTGTTCTGGCCTGTATTGGACTGGTTTGTGCTAAAAATGTCGCTGGCCAATGGCTGGCTGCACATTTTAGCATTCGGTGGTTTATGTGGGCTCGGGGTCTATCGCCTTTACCAGTTACCGAAACATCCGTTTCACACCCCACAGTTTTCATTTTGGCCCACGCTACTCTGGGTCTGCGCGGGGCTTGCCTACTTGCTTAATGAATCGCAGGTAGGCTTCAATACGCTTTCTGCCGTGCTGTTGATTCTATTTGTGTATGGATTAAGCGGCTATTGCCTGCGTCGGCCGCTTTGGCGCAGTCTGTTTATACCCACCTCACTACTCATTTTAGTCTTACCGTTTGAGCATTATCTGGATATTTATCTGGGCTTTCCGTTGCGCCTATTAAGTGCCAATTGGGCATCTACGTTACTTCAACACACTGATTTAGCATTAGTCACCACAGAATCCATTCTAATGATCGATAACCGAGCGGCCATTGTTGATCTGGATTGCAGCGGCATCAAGAGTCTGTGGATCGGCTTAATTTTTTACTTACTCCTCACTTGGATCGAGCATTACCGAATCAGCTGGCGATGGTTCTTCATCGGTTTGGTTTATGTATTTCTGCTAGTCGCTGCCAATGTGGCTAGAATCACAATACTTGTGCTGTTGGAGCTGGTGTTAAAAATGCCTGAATTAGCCAGCACCCTGCACCAATCACTCGGTCTACTAGGGTTTGGCATCGCCAGTGCCACCATTTGGTTTGTGCTTCAGCAGCTACCATCACTTAAGCAAAAAGATACCCCTCAGAGATCATCACCAGAAGGTAAGGAAAACAGTAGAAATCTAGCCCACGCCAGCGTATTGAGTAGCGTCACATTAGCGGCAATCACCAGCATGATTCTGCTTTACCAACCGCAAGGACCGCTGGCTCCAGCCACTGCCGTAAAACAGCTCACCTTACCAACGCAATACGCACTCAAAACCAGTGAGCTCAACCCACAAGAGCAGCTGTTTTTCACCAGCAATCAGGCACAGGCGAATAAGTATCACCTAACGCTAACCATTGACGAAGAGCCAGTGCGAGTGGCCATGGTGTTG
>CALAJG010000238.1 GCA_937923375.1 uncultured Leucothrix sp. | reverse complement strand
AGACAAATGAGTGCTAATTTCACAGACAATGAGATAAAAATTCAGGGTGTAGATGCACTAATAAAATCATTAGGTGAAGTTCAAGCTGAGCGCTTTATAAGCCTAATATTACGAGAGCCATTTGACTATACCGAGTGGCAGAAAAAGCTATGGACTAACCAAAGTATTGAAGATATCAGCAGTATGGCGATGGACTACCAAACTAAAAATAATACGCCTAACTAGGCAGAGCCACACGTATTCTTGTCAATTATTCCGACTGCGATTCAGTCTTTTTGCCTTGTCGGTAGAAGGTAAACAAACCTGCACTAACAATGATCGCTGTTCCAACCCAAGTCCAGATATCTGGTAACTGATTGAAAACAATATACCCATAAAACGTGCCCCAAATTATCAGCGTGTAATGCATAGGAGCAACAACCATCGCCTCAGCCACTTCTAGCGCTTTAATAACGAGCACTTCACCAACAGCGGCCATTAACGACATTGAAATAATAATCAAGATTTGCTGCGTAGACTCAGGCGTTTTCCAAATAAAAGGCAGCGGTAAAGTAATTAACAAACTGCTGACGATGGCGGTATAAGCTACCGTCGTAATAGTTTTATCCGTATCAGCTAATATCCGACCAATCACCTGCCTTGCCGCATAAAACACAGTGGCAAGCACAACGAGTAGAACCGCTGGGTGAACCGCACCCGTTCCAGGGCGAATAATAACCATGGCACCTGCAAAGCCAATCGCAACTGCAACCCACCGCCTAACACCGACTTTTTCGCCAAGAAATATCGCGCCAAAGATGGTCAAAAAGAAAGGGGCGACGAAACTAACAGCCACCGCATCGGCAAGTTCTGCATGGCGGATTCCAAAGACAAATAAGATTGCAGAAAATACCGCTAGAGTGCCGCGTGATATTTGCAAGAGAGGTTGGGCTGACTTCAGGATACTTGGCCCTTTCATTGCCAGTAGAATAAATACTCCTAACAACAAACCAAATTGCCTCATCCAAATGATTTGTATGGGATGGAAGCTACTGGTAAGAAATTTTGCCTGTGCATCGACAGCAGAAAACATGAACATGCCACCAAGCATCAATAGGACACCCAGCCTGCTATTGGTCTGCCTGGTGGTTTTCGTGGGGATAGACGCGTTAGTCGAGGTTAAAATTAGAGGGCTCTCCCAAGAGTATTAAGGATCAATTTGCATCTATCAGTTTCATGGTAATTATACGCCGATTCAAACTAAAAGAATTGAGGCATTAATGGATATGACCTAAAGATGGTGCCAGAGGGTGTCTTTTAATTGCCCCTGAATATTTAGCCGATGAAATCTCGCCGTTGGCGCGGTAAGATAGCGTCATTGATCGATATCAGCCAATAGACAGAGGAAGAAAATGACTACAGTTGGACATCTAATAAACGGCGAAAGCTCAACGCCCGAAGGTCGCACACAGGATGTGTTTAACCCTTCAACCGGTGAAGTCAGCAAACAAGTTGCACTAGCGAGCAAAGCAACCGTTGAAGAAGCGATTGCGGCGGCTGAAGCGGCTTTCCCTGCGTGGAGAAATACCCCGCCTGCTAAGCGTGCACGGGTTATGTTCAAGTTCAAGCAGCTGTTGGAAGATAACTCTGACAAAATCTGCGAGATGATCGGCGAAGAACACGGTAAAATCGCTCACGATGCGGCTGGTGAATTAATTCGCGGAATCGAGAACGTTGAGTTTGCTTGCTATGCACCTCAGCTGTTAAAAGGCGAGCACAGTAAAAATGTCGGTCCAGAAATTGATTCTTGGAGCGAAATGCAGCCATTGGGTGTGGTTGCTGGTATCACCCCGTTTAACTTCCCAGCCATGGTGCCACTTTGGATGTACCCAGCGGCCATCGTTTGTGGCAACTGCTTTGTACTAAAACCTTCTGAGCGTGATCCAACTTCTACCCTATTCATCGCCAGCCTCTTGCTTGAAGCCGGTTTACCCGCAGGCGTTATGAATGTTGTAAACGGTGACAAAGAAGCGGTTGATACGCTGCTCGAAGATAAGCGGGTTAAAGCGGTTAGCTTTGTTGGCTCTACCGCCATTGCAGAATACATCTACGCCACAGCAACTAAAAACGGCAAACGTTGCCAAGCACTGGGTGGCGCAAAGAACCACGCGATCATCATGCCAGATGCGGATATGGATAACGCGGTCAATCAATTATTAGGTGCAGCTTTTGGTTCATCAGGCGAGCGTTGCATGGCATTGTCTGTTGCCGTAGCCGTTGGTGACGCAGCTGCTGATACGCTAGTGGCTAAAATGAAAGAAGCAATGAAGCCACTTAAAGTGGGTGCACATAGCGACAGCAGCAATGACTTTGGCCCTGTCATAACTAAAGCTGCTCAGAACAAGGTGAATGGCTGTATTGATAGCGCAGAAGCACAAGGTGCTACTGTGGTTGTTGATGGTCGTAACCCTTCGGTTGCTGGCTTTGATAACGGTTTCTTCGTTGGTGCAACGCTAATCGATAACGTAACGCCTGACATGGACAGCTACAAAGAAGAAATCTTTGGTCCAGTACTTCAGGTTGTTCGTGTTGAGACTATGCAAGAAGCGATGGATCTAATCGACGCTCACGAATACGGTAACGGTACCTGTATCTTCACTCGTGACGGAGAAGCGGCTCGTTACTTTACTGATAACATTCAAGTGGGAATGGTCGGTGTAAACATTCCATTACCAGTGCCTGTTTCTTATCACAGCTTTGGTGGTTGGAAGCGTTCATTGTTTGGTGATTTGAGTGCTTACGGTCCGGATGCGATTAAGTTCTACACGCGTCGTAAGACGGTGACTCAGCGTTGGCCTTCTGCGGGTGTGCGTGAAGGGGTTTCGTTTGCGTTTCCTTCATGAGTGACAGCTTATCAGTGAATAATCACTGATTCGTATGATACCAATTAAGCGATGATTCTTTGCGGAGTCATCGCTTTTTTTATATTTTGAGTACGACTGCATCACTCTTTGAAATCTAATGGGCCGGTATTCGTTCAAGGTTCTAAAGAAACAAGCGCTTGATTTTTTATGCTTGTTGAAAGACTCTACTACAAAATTAGCGGAGCAAAAATCATGAGCAATTGGAAAACGGCCTATCGATCTTTTTATTACGAAAATGCCCCGGAGCCTGACGACATTAGCCTCCCTGCAGAACAGACCGCTCTGCTCGTCATTGACATTCAAAACACATATTTGGAAATACCGGAGGATAATGAAGAGCACTCCCGCTGGAAGCCTTTTTTCCACCGGATGAACGAAACAGTAATTCCAAACACCGCTAATCTTATTGCTACAGCAAGAGAAAAAGGCATTGAGGTGATATTCGCTCGCATTGCCTGCCAGAAGGACGATGGACGCGATCGCTCCTTAAGCCAAAAGAAGCCCGGCTTTAACTATCTGTTATTACCTAAAGACCAAGAAGATAGTCAGATCGTTCCTGAGTTAGAACCCATCGGTGATGAAATCACAGTCTTGAAAACAACTGACAGTGCACTCACAGGTACAAACCTGCGTTTGATTCTACACAATATGGGAATCAAGTCAGTGGTTGTGGCTGGGATTTTCACGGATCAGTGCATTAGCTCAACCGTACGTTCGCTGGCGGATGAAAGTTTTGATGTGGTGGTGGTTGAAGACTGCTGCGCTGCGGCGACTGATGAGCTACATGAACAGGAGCTCAAGATAATTAATATGATTTACTGCCATGTACTACAGCTTGAGGATGTTGTTGGTATTTTGTCAAGTTAGCAACCCAATCTCGATAGTAGTTAATTCTATTGTAATTCTCTTTTGAAGCATGAAACTGAGCTTGCTGAAGTTACCGTTGCAAGCCTTCCCAACAATAGATGGAATGGGTTAAATAAGTAAACTTGATCAACAATAGTTTTGAAGCGGCTACACTTACAATCATGAACCCGACATAATTGTGAGAGACAATGAATACCTTTAAATATCAATTACTAAGCCTACTGACGAGCCTGCTCATTTTTAACTGCACGACGGCCCTTGCCTCAGCTAATACAATCGTCGATAAAAACCCAACAAAGGTAGCAGCGATTGAAAAGCTGATTCGCCAACACATTGCATTAGGCAGGTTAAAAAACACCTTTTTTCATCCTATCATCGCCAATAAAAAAAGCCGCCCTACTCGTAACCCATTTATTGATATGCCTAAGAAAACGGCTGATGCATTAACAAAGCGCGGCATTAACCGGTCAGCCCTATCACGTTACAAAGCGATCTATTTTAAAGGTGAATACCTCGGCGCCCAGTCACGCAAAATTATTAATACATCTCCAAACACTGTTTTAGTCGTTGGCAAAGGCACCAGGCTGCATGACCCAATTTATAGTCGAGGGCCGGTGATTGTGTTTGGGCAACCCGATGATTTAGCCGGTGTTTTTTCCAGTAATGTGGTTTGGTTTAACACCCAATCCAAAGGCGTAATTCCCAGTCACAATACCTTTATTGGCATGCCAATTGTTAATGGTCGCATCAATCCAACAATTAGGAC
>CALAJG010000237.1 GCA_937923375.1 uncultured Leucothrix sp. | reverse complement strand
GCGTGTTTAGCTGGTTCTTTTCGATACTGAAGGCTAGCGCACGAGCTGCATAGATTAGGCCACCGTTGCTTTCTAACTCTACGGTTGTGATGCTTTTATTCTGTTTGATCAATGTCAGTAGGTCAGAGTTTAGGTCAAAGTCGAATGTGCCTTTTAGGTAAACCGTCCGGCCATCTTCGCTTATGCTCGGTAGTGGCTTGGTTCTTAATGACTCCATCGTGATTTTTGGCGATGGGCCGATTAGTAAATCTATTGTATGCAATAAAGTCAGCACGATAGCGGTTATTATTGCGGCAAGCCCTCCCCAATAGATTGCCATATCGCCAGACTTTAGGGATTTTTCGATGCATCGCCAGTTGCCGACGATTTGCCAGATTAAAACAGCTAGGCTTGCAGCAACGACTAGCGACGAAACAGGCTTATTATCGATAAATGGAATTAGGCCGATTAGTAAGCGTACACTCAACAATAGGCCGAGAGTGGTGAAAATAGCTATGTATTCACCGCGCCATTGGCGAAGGATAAATCGCTTAATATTTTCTGCAATGACACTCATTACGAAGATTTTCAGTTAGGTATCAAAATGCTTCAATTGATCCATTCTTTGATATAATACACGCAGTATTGAAACTTGTTCTTTTGTAGTTTTATGATAAATAGCATGGTTTTGGTAATTAGTACGCTTCAGCCCCTCTTTAACGAACGAGTAGTCTTGAATATGAGCTGTTCCCTCAAGAATTGAAGAAAATTTTACCTGCAAACCATGATAGTATTTTTCTGCCTGATTTAAGCCAAATTCAGATATCGTATAATCAAAAATTGATCTGATATCTTCGTCAGCATCATACGTTATTGTGAGATTCATTCTGGGACTTGCGTCGCTCTATTTTTACTATCTTCCCATATATCATCTAGTGACCTAGGACTAATTCCACTTGCCTCAGAAGCATCAATCATGCCCCTTAAAGCGGCAATGGAAGCCTGCTTTTTTTCTTGATCTCTCCGTACCAAGTCGCGGAAATACTCGCTGATTCCACCATAATCTCCTGATGAAACTTGCCATGTAATATACTCACTCATTGGTTCTGGCATTGTAATTGTATGTCTTACCATGATTATCAAACCCTTACTTTCGTCATACTATGATCATATCAGATATGTTCTTATTGTAAAGTTGGATACATCACTCCAATCGAGTGTTGATGGTTTCAGATATAGTTCGTGACATTGTAAAGATCTGAGAACAAACGATTATCTTTCTAACTGTATGCTTTTGGCTTAGTCAAGGAGAAATAAAAGTCTGTGACTTCCCTGATTAAGCAATAATTACGGTGTTGGCTATGACCATAGCTAACACCATATTACTTATTAATTGCCTAAGGCTTCAGCAGAATTAGTTAATCTCTAAAACGCCCCAATTTTGACGACCATATACATCTTCAATGATGTACCAGACCTTATCTTCGCCCGTAGGATCTGACGGGTTAGGAGTATATCCAATGAAGGGAGGGTTAGGATGATTGGGAATGACTTGAATTTTAGCGCCGTTGAGCGACCAAGCACTATTGAGCTTAATGATCAAACCTTGACCTGTATCATTATCTAAAACATTGGGGCCACTAAGTGTACATCCCCTGAGGCATCTAACAGTTTTCTGATCGGATTTTGCAATAGGGTATGGTGCTTTGATTGTTTTATCTTCTAAAACATTAATTGTAACCTTAGTAAACTGCGGCTTGGTTCCTAAAGATTCAGCGTTTGTATCTTTGACTACGTACCAAAAGTGATCGACGCCAACAAATCCTGGTTTCGGCGTATATTTCAAATGAAACTTTTGAGGGGCGAGACCTGCTTGACTATAAAGCCCGAAACTCTCATCAGAGTACACCGCAATTTTTTCAATTCTACCGCCATTCTGAGACCACTCATTAAACTCAGAAATTGAACCACGAATAGTAGTAAAACCATTCCCTGTGTTAGTTGTAAACAAGTCGTTTTTAAGCACATCAATACGAATTGATACACCCTGCGGAACGTCTACAATATCTTCCTGAGGAGCGGGTAACGCTGAGCTAACTGACTTTACATCAACACTCACTCTGGCCGCATTAGTTCGGCCCTGCTCATCTTCAATAACATACCAAAAACCATCCTCTCCAACATGATCAAAATCATTAGGAGCCTCATAAATTATGGTATTTAGGCCACTAGTACCTGTTAAAAATGTGCGTTGAAGTCGGCCACCATTTTCTGACCACTGGTTGACCCCAGTTACTTTAAGCCCTTCGCCTACATCATTAGAAAGTACATTTATGCTGATTGACTTTTGAGCCGGATGAAATGCGACCTTATCAACAACCGCAACCGGCCAATCTGCCATTACTGGGGCCGTTATAAAGATAAGGAATATGATGGTTATTTTTATTGATTGTATTTTGCTCATAATGTCACCGTTGTTCAACTTTTAGTTTAAATAACCACAATATCTTAATAAGTATTTAAGTTACGAACGTGTAGACAAATAAGATTGATTCTCGGTAAGAACATCTGGACCAACGGTAAAAGCTACTAGCGAATACAAGGTAATTTTTAAATTCCACCAAACCGAAAAAACAGTACGAAGCAATCCGCAGGGTCAAAATGAAATTAAGCAATTTTGACTAATTTAATCGTTACCCGAGCCTGCCTCAACGCTAGACTCAAAGAAGATAGCGGTGCATCCGAAAGTTGCAACCAAAAAGGGGTAATGAAAGCCAGAGATACAGGGGTATCTATATGGCCATATGTAATAGCGTGCCAGATAATTCTCTAGCCTCAACAATTCAAATAGCGTATTTTCAAAAATATAGGAGGATTTCACCATGCGCGCATTCG
>CALAJG010000236.1 GCA_937923375.1 uncultured Leucothrix sp. | reverse complement strand
CATTGAGCATCATTGGGGAGCCGATTATTTGTTTTTTGGGCATTTCGTTTATCCTGTTTCGTTCGGCATCATGTAGCTTAATTCACTCACTCAGCTGCGCTGAAATGTTCGTTGAATCAAGCTACATGATACCTCACTTGGTCGAGTCGCGGCTTTGACTACCGACTTATCACCTTTGCATTGGGGTAGCCAACAAAACGTTAACTACTGCTGAAGGTTAGTTTATCTGCCGCGACGTGTACTTTTATTTCATCACCACCGGCAAAATCACCGGACAATATTTGATTGGCTAGTGGGTTTTCAACTTGCTGTATAATGGCACGCTTTAAAGGCCTAGCACCATATACAGGATCGAATCCACTCTTAGCTAGCAAGTCCATTGCTTCGTCTGAGAAGCTGATGGTGAGGTCTCGCTCGGCGAGGCGCTTAACCAAAGTACCCAACTGAATCTCGGCAATCAAACGAATTTCTTCCTGATCCAACGGATGGAAAACTACGGCATCATCCACACGGTTGATGAACTCAGGTCGGAAATGGCGGCCTACAATGTCCATTACGGCTTCTTTCATCAAGTCGTAATTCTCTTCACCGGTCATGGTTTGAATGACGTCAGAACCGAGGTTTGAAGTCATAATGATAACGGCATTGGTGAAGTCAACGGTGCGTCCCTGTCCATCAGTTAAACGACCATCGTCCAACACTTGTAACAAGATATTGAAGACATCGGGGTGCGCTTTTTCGATTTCATCCATCAAAATAACAGAGTATGGCTTGCGTCTGACGGCTTCAGTTAAGTAGCCACCTTCTTCATAGCCGACGTAGCCTGGGGGCGCTCCGACCAAACGTGCTACAGAGTGCTTCTCCATGAATTCCGACATGTCGATACGCACCATGGCGTCATCAGAGTCGAACATGAAGTTAGCCAGTGCTTTCGAGAGCTCGGTTTTACCCACACCGGTTGGGCCTAAGAACATGAATGATCCCATCGGCTTATTCGGATCGGAGATACCGGCGCGAGAACGACGAATGGCATTGGATACTGCAACGATAGCCTCTTTCTGACCAATCACGCGTTTGCGCAGTAACTCTTCCATCTGCAATAGCTTGTCGCGCTCACCCTCCATCATCTTAGAGACAGGAATGCCTGTCCAACTTGACACGATGTCGGCGATTTCATTTTCAGTAACTTTATTACGTAGCAGCTGATTCTCTTTTTCTGAGTCTTGCGCTTGTGTCGCTTCTTCCAGCTGTTTTTCAAGCTCAGGAATGCGTCCGTACTGTAGCTCAGACATCCGCTGTAAATCACCCGCACGTCGCGCTGTTTCCATCTCAGTACGGCAGATATCTAACTCTTCTTTGATATGCTGAGCACCTTGAACCGCCGCTTTTTCGGCTTTCCAGATCTCTTCAAGATCAGCATATTCTTGCTCAATCTCACTAATTTGTAGCTCTAGATCCGCCATGCGTTTTTTCGACGCATCGTCATCTTCAGATTTAAGTGACTCTCGCTCAATTTTCAACTTAATTAAACGACGGTCCAGCTTGTCCATCACCTCAGGCTTAGAATCAATCTCAATTCGAATACGTGAGGCGGCCTCATCAATTAGGTCAATCGCTTTGTCAGGTAACTGACGATCCGTGATGTAGCGGTGGGACATAGTCGCGGCTGCCACGATGGCCGGATCAGTAATATCCACCCCATGATGAACTTCGTAGCGCTCTTTCAAGCCACGTAGTATTGCGACGGTATCTTCTACCGACGGCTCATCCACCTGCACTTTTTGAAAACGACGCTCCAAAGCGGCATCTTTTTCAATGTATTGTCGATACTCGTCTAGCGTCGTAGCACCGATACAGTGCAACTCACCGCGGGCCAAAGCAGGCTTAAGCATATTACCAGCATCCATGGCCCCTTCTGCTGCGCCTGCGCCCACTAAGGTGTGTAACTCATCGATAAACAGAATCACATTACCGTCTGATTTGTTGACGTCATTAAGCACGGCTTTCAAGCGCTCTTCAAAATCACCCCGAAATTTCGCACCGGCCAGCAATGAAGCAAGATCCAGTGAAAGCAAACGTTTACCTTTGACGCCTTCAGGCACTTCACCATTGACAATCCGTTGAGCTAAACCTTCCGCAATCGCCGTTTTACCAACACCCGGCTCACCAATGATGACTGGGTTATTTTTGGTACGACGCTGCAGTATTTGAATCGCACGGCGAATCTCAGCATCACGTCCTATGATGGGATCAATCTTGCCCTGCTCTGCACGTTCGGTGAGATCAGTGGTGTACTTTTCTAAGGCCTCGCGTTGATCCTCAGCATTGGGATCATCAACACTTTGACCTCCCCGCACATCATCGATCGCTTTTTCAATAATAGCTTTAGTCGCACCATTAGCTTTTAGCAACTGGCCTAGCTTGCCTTTGTCTTCTGTCGCAGCAAGGATGAAAAGCTCAGAGGAAATGTATTGATCACCGCGCTTGGTGGCCATTTTATCCGTGACATTTAACAAGCGATTCAGATCACCCGATACATGCACCTCACCGGCATCGCCCCCCGTGACAACAGGAAGGTTTTCAACTTGTTCACCTAATGCAGAACGTAAGGCATTAATATTCACACCCGCTTTGCTCAACAAACCGCGCGCCGAACCGCCTTCCTGATCAAGGAAAGCAACCATGACATGAACAGGTTCCATATGCTGATGATCATTGCGCAACGCTAACGACTGCGCATCTTGCAGTGCTAATTGAAACTTACTGGTCAGTTTGTCCATTCTCATAATGACAACCCCATTAAATGTTTTATATACAGCAATTATGTGGGGGAATTACTAAGAATCAAATGAAACTTGCAGCGACTGGTTCCTAATGTCAACATTCAGTCAAACTTACACTGGAGAACAGCATGCCTTATCAAGCAGCCGATGACCGTTACGAGTTAGCACAGTACCGCCGCAGTGGTAAAAGTGGCCTCAAACTTCCGACTATATCCTTAGGCTTATGGCACAACTTTGGTGGTGTAAATTTACTGGAGACACAGCGCGCCATTCTTAGGCGGGCTTTTGATCTGGGCGTCACGCATTTTGATTTAGCCAATAACTACGGTCCACCTCCTGGTTCTTCTGAAACAAACTTTGGTCGGCTGCTTAAAGAAGACTTTCTTCCCTATCGTGATGAGCTGATTATTTCTAGTAAGGCGGGTTATACAATGTGGCCCGGGCCCTACGGCGAGTGGGGCTCCCGAAAGTACTTGCTAGCCAGTTTAGATCAGAGCCTCAAACGCATGGGCTTAGATTATGTCGATATTTTCTATTCTCACCGCTATGATCCCAATACACCGATTCAGGAAACCATGGGAGCACTCGACTACGCTGTCCGCTCAGGCAAAGCGCTGTACGTTGGCATTTCCTCGTACCCACCAGAGCAGACTCGCGAAGCAGCGCGGATTCTCAATGAAATGGGCACCCCTTGCGTTATACATCAGCCCTCTTATTCGATGTTTAATCGCTGGATTGAAGAGGGCCTCCTTGAGGTATTACAAGATGAAGGGATCGGATGCATCGCCTTTTCCCCATTGGCACAAGGCCTGCTAACTAATAAATACCTTAATGGAACCCCTGAAAACTCTCGGGCGGTAAACGCGGGTAGTTTTATGGATAAGTTTCTCAACAAGGTCAGTTTGGGTCATGTTCGTGCTTTGAATGACATTGCCGCACAGAGAGAGCAATCGTTAGCACAAATGGCGATTGCTTGGGTGTTACGCGACCCTAGAGTGACCTCAGCGTTGATTGGTGCGAGTAGCGTAAAGCAGTTAGAAGATAGTTTAGCAGCTACAAAAAAGCTTGAATTCAATGAAGACGAGCTTACAGCTATCGATAAGCACGCCAAAGATATGGACATCAATATCTGGGCCAATCGCTCTTGATTCACTCTGTTAAATATGAATAGCCAATCGCCATAGCTAACACTAGCTATGGCTTCTTGAGAAAAACTACATGCTTTCAAATCTGGCGTTTGCGCTAAGCGTAACCGTGCCAACCTTCCTGCTTATATGTCTGGGTATCTTCCTGAAACGGGTTGGCATTATTAATAATGAGTTTGCGCAAACGGGTTCCGAACTGGTGTTCAAAGTCACTCTACCCTGCCTGCTTTTTGTCAATTTAGTGCAAACAAGCTTCGAGACGCCCCCTGTTACATTAGTTCTGTATGCCTTGTCCGCCACGTTTACCGCTTTCCTGATTCTGGAGTTCCTTATCGCGCCACGGCTCGCTAAAGAGGATCGTAGTGCTTTTGTACAAGGCTCCTTTCGGAGCAATATGGGTTTGATCGGTCTTGCTTATTGCATCAATGCCTATGGGGATGGCGTTTTAGCGACCGCCTCAGTCTATCTTGGTATTGTTACGATTCTTTACAATATTTTATCCATGATCACATTAACCAGAAACCAGCTGTACGAAGGCCGGGCACCGACACTAGGAAAAACGCTCTCGGGTATAATTGTCAATCCAATTATTCTTTCAATAGTTATAGCCATCTGTTTATCAATGCTGTCCGTTACACCACCTAGCTTCATGCTTGAGTCAATGGGCTACCTTGGCAGCATGAGCTTGCCCCTTGCCTTACTATGTATTGGTGCATCTATTCGCTGGCGTGATTTTCGGGTCTCTACCAACCTTTATTGGGCAACGCTGGCAAAATTAATATTGGTGCCGACTTTCATTACTGTCGGAGGAATTCTAATTGGTTTACGAGGCGAGTCCTTAGGGGTATTGTACTTGCTGTCTTCTGCACCGAGTGCTACTGCGGGTTATGCGATGCTCCGAGCCATTGGCGGGAATCACTACCTTGGCGCTGCTATTATAGCGACCACCTCTTTGGGGTCAGTGCTTGCCATTACAATTGGCCTATTTTTGCTTCGCCTCTACAGCTTGATATGAACGATTAGGCAGTTATTTGGTCGTATCTTACGAAGTATTAATTTCCAACAAACAACAAAACTTGAGAGCAGCCTAAATCGTCCCTATTATAATAAACATCGACCTGTGGCCTGGAGGTTACCATGCTGCGATTTAATACATTTTTCTTCATTTCGCTCAGCCTGATGACATACTCAGCTGCAGTTGTTTCATCACCCGTTGTCGAACACAGCCATGCAGGCCGTGTGCACAGTCACGCCTTGCCAAAGGCACAAAAAATCAAACACCGTCATGGTAAAGGAAAGATAGGGCAGCCAGTAAAAGCGACAAGCAAGGAACCTGTAAAAACCAATCCAACCAATAGTTTCCAACAATTCTATTCACGGCTGTCAGCCCAACAGAAACAGAAAATTCAAGAGTCTCTGGCGTGGGTGATTGATAGCGCTGTACCACTGGACTTCCCCTTTGGACAGGCAAGTTACAACAGCATTAAGCAATGGCAGAGACTTGAAGGCTACCCTGCTGACGGTAAACTTTCCCCCGCTCAAATTAATCGCCTAGAGTTAAAGGCATTGATGGCTAAACGCGCCTTAAATTGGCGAGTTTACCGTTCAGGTAAGGATTTTTTTGAAATTGGCGTTCCCAATCGACTGGCACAGATAAAATCATTTAATGAAGCAGGCGGCATAGAGTTCAGCTCAGTGAACAAAGCGTATACGCTTTCATTAATGGCTACCAATGATGACGATGTAGAAAGTTTTCTCGACGCCGGTAAAAATTCTTTGCAAAGCATGTATCAAGAGATGCTAAGACAGTTCAAAAGCGAAGGCTTAAACAATATAAGACAGCGCCGAACCCCCGAAGGGTTTATGTTATCAGGTGTCCAGAATGGCGAGATTCTATATGTCAATTTCACCAAGAAGGGGAATGGTCATGCGGGTTATTTACTTAGCCTACCGTACACACAGTCGACGCGCTCTGGAACCAATACCCTGCTAGCAGCCACAGCCTTATCCTTTAAAGTTGTCAAAGGACCAGAGAGTTCAGCAAGCAGGCGCTATGCAAAAAAACTTAATAAACGCACCGTTCCATTAATTATTAGAAACCGCAATGCAAATGCTTTAACGGCTGAAGCAGTTTTTAGCAAAGCCAATAAGGCGGTGTGGCTACTTCGCCCATCCAATAGCAGAGCCTCTTCTCAGGGCTCAGCCGTTGCTATCAATAGAAACTACCTGCTAACAAACTGCCACGTCATGGGTAACTCAACGGTGGGCAAGATTCTGCATAAAGGAGTTCAGGGAAAACCACTAGACGTGAGCCTTTATGCTTCCGATAAACGTAATGATCGCTGCGTTTTATTTAGTAAAACGGCCCTGCCAAGCTTTGTCGGCATACGAGCTTACAATACTATCAATGTTGGTGAGAAGGTTTACACCATCGGGGCACCCCAAGGACTTAGCCTGACAATTGCCGAAGGATTATTATCCTCAAAGCGTGAGGTAGGAAAGCGTCGCTTACTACAGACCTCGGCACCTATTTCGCAAGGCTCTTCTGGAGGCGGACTGTTTGACTCCAACGGAAATCTGCTGGGAATTACTACCTTAATGTCGGTGCGGGGTCAGAACCTAAACTTTGCCATTCCCGCAGAGGAGTACTGGGCACGCTAATCAACTTGCAAAAGCATTCTAGCGGCTGTTTTGGCTAAGGTTGGAGCCATCATAATGCCATAGCCACCCTGCCCTGCTAACCAAAAGAAATCCTGCACGTCGTTGTCGTATTTAACAACGGGATTACCGTCAGTTACGAACGAACGTAAACCTGCCCAACTGTGCGCTAGTCGATCGACATTTATCAATGTCGACCGCTCCAACCAATCCACTAGCTTGGCAACTTCAAGATCATCAGGCTGAATATCCTGAGGTTTAACGGGCGTCTCATCGCCTGGTGAAACCATCAATTTTCCCGCATCAGGTTTCATATAGGCCCCACCTATAAAGTCGACTAGTGGCATAGCGCTTAAGTCCAATCCCTCGGGGACATCGATTATAATTGCGGTGCGCCGTTTAGGGACTAGTCCGATGGGTTTTGCTTGAGCCAGCGCACCCACAATATCAGCCCAAGCACCGGCTGCATTGATAACTTTTCGGGCTTTGTAGCACTGCTGACCAGTGTTTAAATGCCATACTCCATCAACAAATTTTAGGTCTTCAATGCGGTGCTTCAGCAACAACTTTCCACCACGCTGCTTAAACGCTCGTAAATAACCTTGATGAAGCGAAGCGACGTCGATATCCATTACACCAGGTTCGAAAACCGCCGCCGATATTTTTTCGGGTCGAATAACCGGGGCAAGTTTGAGTGCTTCAGCTTTCGTTATTTCATAGATCGGTGAGTCGTGAGAAGAGAGTTTGAGTAAGTCAGTCAAACCGCTGTAATCTTCATCAGTCGTCGAGACAGTGAGTGCACCGCGAGGAGATAGCAAAGGTACTTCGCAAAAGGCTTCAGGAGGGTTTAAGAAAAAGGACTCACTCGCCTTATTGATTGCGCACACCTCAGCACTACCAAAGTTTGGAGTATAAAGCGCAGCCGAGCGGCCAGTGCTGTGATAACCAGGCATACTTTCTGCCTCAAGCAGCACTACCGAACCAGCTTCTGCGAGTTCATAGGCCACAGAGGCACCCGAGATGCCCGCTCCAATTACCGCAAAGTTATATACCAAGGCTAGTCAAATCATTGATTTCATAGTTTAACCGGTGTTGCATCCCGTGCGGAAAGAATGTGTTAACAAGGCGTGTAGTGCAACATAAACTTCCAGCCTCGCTCACCACGATAGTTGCGAGAAACTAAATTATTGAATGAGTCGATGCCAAGCTGAGCTGATTTGCTTGAGCGACTTTTTAATTCAATCATTGAATCGATTTCAAGCACAACATCTTTTCCACAGCGTGACCAAGGTGTGTTGAACGCTTCTCTAGAATTAAGAATCTTAAAAGCCCTGCCTCTGACAACAGTCACTAATTGTTTCTTACGGTTATCAAATCGATAGTTTCTAACGATACGGGCATTTGCGGCCCTGGGAAGCTCCACGAAGCCTCTGAAACGAACTTGGCGCAGCCTTACTCGCTTGTTTTTAGGAATTTGAACCTTCATCGACAGTTTGCATCGTCGAACTTGCTGGTTTGGCTTGCCAGAAAAAGAGGTGAAAAAATCATCAAATACCGAATTAATCGCCCTTTTGTTAGGGGTCATCGTAATAGAGACCGAGCCTCTGGGACAACCATTCCCGCTGTACTTAATATTTGATAACTTTACATGAGGCTGCATAGCCTCAGCCCCTAATGGCACTAAAAAGCAGCATAAAACTGCCTGAACGAACCGAAGATTCAAATCCTTCACCCTTATTATTTATGTTATTTACTAACTAAGTCTGTACATAATTCAGTCATACTTTTTCCTAAAAAGGTTCACATCGGAGTCGTTCAGCTTAGAATTCAACGTCTTAGCTTCCTTAGGTGATATCGACTTGTCTGCCGAGAACTTTTTATATAGTCGCTTAATTGCGTTAATTTCCTTTTTTAATGATTTTAACTCGCTTGAATTAATTTCCTTCGCTTTAACCGCTGCTTCCACCGCTTTAGTTTGCTTAGCAATTCGGTTTGAAAAATTATCAGTACCTCCGGCCAAAACAATCCCCGAGATAGACATAAACATCGTAACCGCTACTATAGACTTTATGCATGTGATTATATTCATTTGAGGCCTTCCTATGCTCACAACAGATCCTGCAAACCAATAAGAAATTTTTGGATTAGATCTGTTCATTTAGTGTTTGTGGCATTTGTTGCCACTGGGTTTGACCGGACTGTGCCTTATTGACAACATCCCAGCCGATAGCTACTGAAGCTTCTCTTCACCGTCTACAAAGATCCTTCTTTGTATTAAACAGTTGAATTGTCTTTTACAGCGCTACTATAGTTTTATGCGAAAAGCTTTACGGATTTGGCTCATTAATTTTTGAATAACAAGCAAGAAACAGACTAACTGCATTTCTCATAACTAAATTGGTAATCAAATTGAGTTTTGTGTTGCGTATTCTCATAATCTAAAGAATCCATTTGTATTAAAGCAGTATCTGCTGTTGCAGGCGCTGTAATATAAAGGGAAGTATTGCTCCTTAAAATGACGTCTTCTCCACAGCGGTGATGACTGAAAGAATCGGCGTACAAATCATCTGAGATATCAATATCTTCATTATCTACCTCACCACTCCAGGTTGAAGTGAGCACCGGGCTCTTAGCTGAGGCAAAAAAGTACTCACGATTAAACTCGGCTATTCCTGAAGGAGGCAACGAAACTGCACCTCTAAAATCGGCACCGATTAAAAATGCCTGATACCCTGTTGGAATATGCAATGAAATTGCAATGTTACACGCGACACGACGTGTTGTTACATCTGCACCTCCATCAACACCACTACCTATGCCCGCTAAAGCCTCAAATTCATCAAATAAAACGCTTAGCGTTCTGGCATCGTTTGAAACGGTTACATCACTGCTCCCCGAAGGGCAACCTGCGCCCGAGGTGCTCGCACTATTGATCCGGATAGTAGGGGTCTCGACTATTTCTGGCAGAAGGGGAGGCACATTAATGTCAATTGTCACCTCGGCAAAGGGATCATCGCTACCACCGCACCCTGCAAGAACCAAACTCATTAACAATATATTCAATTTTTTCATTAATCTACCGCCCTTTGTAACTTCCACCAGTGTAAAAGCTTGTTTAATTGTCATATTACAAAATGACCAGACTTTAAGATAATAGTTCTTATTTTTCAGATAAATGCATTTTCATTGCCGCTCAAAACGATATTTAGCTAAGATCGTGCACAACTTTTCTCAATGGGAAAACGATGAACCGGGTGTCCTGGCAATCCAACTGACGGTTTATTTCTAATGACTGATCAGTGATTTGGTCATACATAATCGCGAACCGAATAGCGCCGGGATGATCTTCCAGCAAGTCGCTAAGATTACTAATAACTTTCTCACGATACTGTGTCGCATCCGCCACTTTATCTTGACGTAAAGCAATGCAAGCTTTCATCATACTGACACGATTGATAAGCAGCGACAGCTGGACGTCTTTACCTTTATCTGTGGTATTGATTTGCTTGTAAAGTCGACTAGCGAGCCCTAGATTTCCTTGTAAAAATGCCTGATAAGCTTTTTGTTCTAAGATAAAAGAACCAAGAAAGCGAATACCTTTGACTATTTCAATTTCTGCTCGGTTGTTAACCGAGCCATCTTGTCCGGTTTGTAGAGAAATAGACGCATTGACTGTGGACAATATATCACTAGCCTGCTTGAGCAGTTGATTGCTAACTTTAGTGTCACCAACCAGAAGCCTGGCATGAGCTAAATAAGCCAAATCCTGAGTGTAAGAAAGCTTACGTTTTCGGCTTTTTGGATTGTAGTTCAAAGCCAGCAGTTTCTCTTCCACATCTCGCAGCTGCGTTAAACCCTCTTCTTTTGATTGAGACTCCGTCTCAGTTTCATAATAAATTTGTATTTCAGCAGCCAATCTTTCAATGGTCAGCCGGTCAACTTCAATCGCTTTTGAGTCAACACTGTCGCTTTCATCATCTCCGGGAATCCGTGAAAGTTTTTTATCCTGCATTAACTGCTGAATCTTCCCTAGATTCAAGCTCGCCTCTCCCAGATAACTCAGTGCTGATTTTGGGTTTTCTTTACTAAGATAAAGTGGATGGCCTTCAAGCTGTGCATAGCGCAAATAGCTATGGACAAAAACATAGCGAGCCGGAATGTTCTCTGGAGCACTTTCTAAGGTTTTGCTAATGTTATTAACCGCCAAACCTGTCAACTCAATTTGGACGCTTATTGAAGGCTGAGTCCGGCTAAGCACCGCTGCTAAGTCTGAGGTTACTTTCTTTACATCAGCGGCGGCTTTGGCATTGGCTTGCGCTACACTGGCCTTGTTCCAACCATAAGAGCCCACTGCAAATAAAACCCCCAAACCTAACAAAATCAACCACGCTTTTTTGTTGCGCATCAAGTTTTTGCTCAACGCATAAAGCGGCCATTTCCTAGCACTACTCATTGCGTGAACCGGCTTATTTTGCAACCAGTTATTAAGATCTTCACCCATTGTGTAAGCGCTAATATAGCGTCTTTCAGGATCCTCATCGGTTGCTTTCTTAACAATCTCACGCAGCTCGAGTGAAGGAATTAGCTGCAAAAACCTTGCAAGGTCTACCTGCTTATAGCGTTTTTTTACGAGCAGCTCAGTTGCCACCCTTGGCAGCACGCCACCGATAAGCAATTGACCAAGGATAATTCCAAGGCTGTAAACATCATCGGCTACATGAGGAGGCTTATGCTCACGCCGCTGTGGGCTAGAGTATTCCGGCGTTAAACCCTGAGGATAGGTACCTTCTGCCTGTTTGTCATGTGTACGAATTAAGGACTGAGAGATGCCAAAGTCAAGCAACTTCAGAATCCCTTTATCTGTCACCAAAATATTTGCCGGTTTCAAGTCACAGTGAATAACACCCTGCTGATGCGCCTGATTAACAACCTCACAGAGCGTGCCAAAGAGAGACACAATCTCTCGGTGGTTTAATTTATTGGAAATATTGTAACTGTCAATCGGAAGACCTTCGACCAGTTCCATTACCAGATAGGGAAAACCTTCTTCCAGGGTTCCACCATCTAATAAAGTGACAATATTTGGGTGTTCAAGGTTAGCCAGTGTTTGGCGTTCCCGCCGAAATAATTCAGCCTCAATATTGCCTAACTCGACAACTTTTACAGCGACGCGTTGCTGATATTCACCGTCTACTCTCTCTGCAGAATAGACGCGCCCCATTCCACCCTTCGCTATTTCTTCTAAAATCTTGTAACTACCCAAGCGACGACCAGAAAGGTCCGGGCAGGCGCCTATGCCTCTAAGATCTGGGGAGTCTGACAAAAATTCTTCGGAGGACAAATGCGCGTCCAAGAGGGTTTGAACCTCAGTGTAGACACTTTCTCTATCTTTACATTTTGTTTTTAGCCATGTTTCACGCTGATTCGGGGGCAATTCCAGCGCATCGAAGAAAAGATCTTCGATCTCCGCAAAATAATCCGCTTCTACCGGTTCATTTCCTTGTAAAGCCATGCTTTAGCCATCGTCCATTTGCGTTTCACGGTCGAAAGGGAAACTTCAAGAACATCTGAAATTTCTTCATTGCTCATACCGGAGAAAAAGCGCAGCTCAACCACTTTAACCTGCAGAGCATCCAGTGTTTCTAAACGTGTCAGTAACTCGTCCAGCTGAAGTAGATCCATGTCCGTATCAGCCTGAAAGTCATCTACACCCTCAATTAAGGTGACCGGCACCTGGCCGCCACCACGTTTGGCAGCGTTCTTGGTTCGTGCGTGTGAGACCAGAATCTGTCTAACGCAGTTGCCACAGACCGCCAAGAAATGCTGCTTATCATTGAAAACCATGCTCTCTTCTGCACTCATTTTCAAATAAGCTTCATTTACTAAAGCGGTTGGACACAATGTATGGTTAGAACGTTCACGAGACATTTGAATTGCTGCGAGCCGCTTGATCTCGGGATAAAGCGTTTCCAGCAACTTAGAGTGGTGTTCAGATTGAGCCAGTAATTCCATAAACAACGGTCCTTTGAAAGCCTTTGGTAGAGCGACTAATAAAATAATTAGCAAGGCGGCTGACATATAACTTCGTCAAAGATAACAATTAGCAGCGCAAAGCTCCAATGAAATGAACTTATAGTCCAAAAGATATACATTTCACGCTAACAACCAGACAAAAATCTCAGATTACATTCACCTCATCTCGTCTAGATCAGACATGCTCATCAACATTTTTCCCAAAAAGCTCTTATACATTAAGATTGGGAAACTAGTTCAAAGTCATGTGTAATCGCAGCAGTCTTCTCCAACATCTTTGACGCTGAACAATACTTTTCAGCAGACAAACTAACCGCTCTGTCAACTCTTGACTCTGTGAGATTATCTCCTTCGACTATAAAATGAAGATGGATCTTGGTAAACACCTTAGGTTCGGTATCCGCCCGTTCCGCAGTAATTTCCACCTCGCAGTTTTTAATGTTTTGCCGAGCTTTTTTTAAAATCATCACGACATCGAAAGAAGCACAACCTCCTAGACCAAGGAGCAGCATTTCCATAGGACGAACTCCAAGATCTCTGCCACCTGATTCAGGTGCGCCATCCATGACGACAGAATGTCCACTTCCCGACTCACCAACAAAGCTCATATGATCTAGCCATTTAACACGTGCCTTCATGAAGCCACTCCCAATTTAGATTCAACAGCATCCATTAATAATCCTGCAATGTTAGCATCGTAAAGTCGATCCAACTCCCGGATACAGGTCGGACTAGTGACATTTATTTCTGTCATATATTCACCAATCACGTCTAACCCCACAAAGGTTAAACCCATCGACTTAAGACTAGGAGCAACCGCAGCACATATTTCACGATCCCGATCAGTCAGGGCGACACCTCTAGAGGTGGCACCGGCCGCTAGATTAGCCCGACCTTCACCTTTAGCTGGAATTCTTGCTAAGGCATAATCGAAAGGTACTCCATCCACGAGTAAGATCCGCTTATCACCTTCCTTGAATTCAGGCAGAAAACGTTGTGCCATAACAGTTGTCGATCCATTATTGGTTATTGCCTCTAGAATGACATTTCGATTTTGATCCCCCTCACGGATCTGGAAAATCATGGATCCCCCCATTCCATCTAAAGGTTTTACGACAATATGTTGATGCTTAGCGTGAAAAGCTTTGATGAGCTCCATATCACGACTTACTAACGTCTCCGGCGAAAAATCTGCAAACCAGGTCGTGAAGAACTTTTCATTTGCACCCCGGACACTAGCAGGCTTGTTTAGGACTAAACAGCCCTGTTGTTCTGCCAACTCTAATAAATAGGTACTATAGATATATTCCATATCAAAAGGGGGATCTTTACGCATCAACACACAATCCAGCTCCCCCATAGGCTGATTATGGGATTGTATGGGATTGAACCAACGTTCATTATTGTCGGTTAATTCAAGTGTTTGACTGACGCAGTTAACTGTTCCTGCTTCAACGAAAATATCCGACTGTTTAACATAGTGTACATGCCAGCCTCGCCGCTGAGCTTCTAACATCATTGCAAACGTACTGTCTTTATATGGCTTAATGGTTTCGATTGGATCCATCACGAAACCAATACTGATCGTTTGATTGGGCATCCAGATATCCATTGAAATTTGGAGTTTTGATTGTAGTCGTTAAACAGACAAAAAAAAAGACGGACTAAAAGTCCGCCTAAAGTTGCGAGGGAGATGGTATGATTCACTGGATAATGTTGAGCGAATCGAATTCTTGAATTCAGCGCCTATAATTATTTTATTAGGCTAGTCGTCTGACTTAATGTACCCCTTGAGTAGTACGGAACAATGTTTTGGTTCAAAAATATGTTAAATTATTTAAATCTTTTTTTGGGAGATCAACATTTGATCAGCTTCACGAGTTCTGACCGTTCGAAAAACAATTTCTAGAATCCGATAGACTGTAAAAAAGATTGCAATCATTGATGAACCTTAATAAGGCCAACAGCGACTATACCTATGAAAGCAGAGTTGAAAGAAAATCTTAAAAAACCAGAACGAGATGATCGGTCTGAAGACGCTCAGCTCCTGAAGCAGATTCAGGATGGTGATCGGGATGCTTTTTCTACACTCTATACAAAGTATCAGCCCCGATTTCTTAAGTACTGTACTCGTGTACTGCAGAATGACGTTGCTTTAGCTGCTGATATTGTTGATGAAGCGATGATTGAAATCTGGAAATCTGCTGGCAACTTTGCCGGTAAGTCGCTTCCTTCAACCTGGATGTATTCGATAATGCGTTTCAGGTTGATTGGCTATCTGCGTAAGAACAAGGAAGTACTCCTTGATGACGACTCAGCTGCCATTAACATGGAAGATACTGCTTTAAGGCCGGATGAAGAATTAGAGTTAAGCCAGGCGAATTCTGAGCTGGTGCAGCAAATGGGTCACCTTAGCGACAAACATCGCGAAGTTTTAGAACTCGTCTATTTTAAAGAACTCTCTGTAAGAGAGGTTGCTGTAGCTCTATCTATTTCTGAAGGAACTGTGAAAACTCGCATGTTTTATGCGAGAAAGCATCTACAAGAGATTTTGTCTAGTTCAGGCTATCTCTAGGTCGTGGCATATGAATATTAAAAAAAGACAAGAAGTTATAAACTTAATGCCTTGGTATAACTTAGGCAAGCTTTCGGATGCTGAAAAAGCTATGCTTGATGAAGCATTCGCAGAGGATCCTTCATTAAAAGAGCAGCTTGATTTAGACCATGAGATTATGTCCAAAGTCTTAGCTGACCCTAAGCTACTCGACAGGTCAGCATTTGAGTCAAGCACCATACGTTTGGAAAAGGTTCTAGCGCAAATTGATGATACCGTTGTTACCAAAATACCGGAGAAGCAACGCACTATAATCAAAGACGAAGTGCAAACTACGGGCCTCACAACGCGCGTAAAGTCGTTTTTTGCAGACCTTCTTTCGGGAAGCTCACACAGCTTTACATATGGTGTATTTGCGGCTTTGAGTGTTGTTCAACTTGCCTTGTTAGTGTTTTTTGTGGTTCCCTCATCATCACTGGTTAAAGACGATAATCACTACACATCCAATGATCTTATCGATGGCAAACCAAGACTTGTTCAAGGGCCTGAAGCAACTGAATCAGATAATATTCCTAACGGTCTGGTTTTACCGCTTCCTTTGAAGGATAATATCCTTATTGAGGGCTTCCACAGTGACACACTTGGTGATCTTAAGCTTAAACTCGAAATGGTACCGGGTAGCGATGGACATTATACTGTTCGCCTCAACAGAGAATTGACTCAACAAGAAGCTGAGGTTATAGAGAATGAGTTGTCGCACAAAACCGCAAAAATTGTATTTGTCGGCGAATAGCATTTATCGCAGTAAACTAGCGCCCAACTTTCTAATAAATGCCATCTTCGCTGTAGGAACTGTTATCACAGTTTCTGCAGCGAATGCTCATGATTCAACTGAGATTCATTTACACAACTTACCCGCTCAACTCCTCCCTAAGAACAAGTCAGCAGGGCCTTTAAGACTACGGCCTGACCAGAAGCGAAATAATATTCGTTACTACAACGTCTCGACAATGGCTTATCAAATCGCACCACCTATGACCGTAGTACCACCTGCCCAAGCACCAAAGCCAAAGATCATCAAAGCCCCACCACCAAAGCGAAATGATTTTGTCAAAGATGAGATACTTTTGATCTATGATTTTGGTACGGATATAGAAACCGTTAAAGCGATTACCAAAAAATATAATTTAAAGCGTAAAGATGGAATGGCAATTGGCGCTGTACGTAAAAGTGTGGTGATTGCAGACACTCAAGGCCAAAACCCCTTAGCGCTTAAAGAAAAAATTAATAAAGCACAAAAAACCTTTGAAGCAACAACTAATAACTACTTTACCCCTGCTGCAACCAAAAGCTTTCAACTAAATTACCCACTTGCCCAGACGGGCATTGGTCGGGCAAGGACTGTTTCCAGAGGTAAGGGTATTGTCATCGGAATGGTGGATACCCCTGTAGACGAATCGCACCCATCCCTCAGAGGATCAGATATAGAGCAGCGTTTACTCGTAGATCCTAAAACGTTTGAAAGTAAATTTCATGGCACTTCGATTGCTGGAGTTTTAGTCAGTAAAAACCCACAGATAGGCGTTGCACCTGACGCAAAATTACTCTCAGTCAGCGCTTTTTCGTCAAGGCCAGGTCACCCTAATGCCTTACGTGGAAAGTCCACTGACATTGTTGAAGCGATTGCCTTTTGTATTCAACGAAGGGTCGATATTCTTAACCTCAGTTTTACCGGTGGCCGTGATAGTTTTGTTGAAACCATTGTTCGAGAGGCTGTCAGGCAAGGAATTACGGTGGTTGCCGCAGGTGGAAACAGAGGGCGCACCAACAGTTCAGTCTATCCAGCCCTTATCAATGGTGTTGTTGGAGTGACTGCGGTCGATCGAAATAAAATTCTCTACAAAAATGCTGACAAAGGTAGGTTTATCGATATCGCAGCGCCAGGAGTGAATATCTTGACACTTGCACCTCAAGGCAAATTCCAGCTCTCCACTGGCACTTCAATGGCAGCGGCCCACCTATCAGGTGTTATGGCACTACTGAAAGAATATGAGCGTAATTATCAACCTACCCAGTTGAATCAAACAGCTATCGACCTAGGAGTCCCAGGCCGAGACATCGAATATGGAAATGGCTTAGTAAATGCCAGTGCAGCGCTTCGCCAGCTAGGCGCGCCGTTACCATTTTAAGCAGCCGCAGAACGAAATACTCAACTTTTTAACATCACAGATGAGAATCAAGCGGTACTATTTTTGGTCGACCTTTATACTGCTTTTAGCTGTGGCTGTCTTTTCAATAGTCACGTTTCAGCTCAATCCTTATAACACGGCCTCTGATACATTCCGAGGCAGAGTTCTCGGCTTTGAACTATTTCGCATTCCCAGCCACTCCATGCAACCTACATTATTGCCTGGTGACTATATCTTTGTATCAACGCGAGCCTATAAAAACGAAATGCCGCAAATCAATGACGTTATTACTTTTTTATATCCTAAGGATCGCAACATAAACTACATTAAGCGATTGATTGGCCGGCCCGGAGATCGGGTCAACATTGAAAATTTCAAAGTTTTTGTGAATGGCAAAGCGATCAAGCAAGCTTATCTTGACCAGCGCTTAGTGAAGAAGCCATTCTCTAAATATATGTCACAAATCACCATCCCTGAAAATAAACTCTTTGTTATGGGAGATAACCGGGACAATAGTAATGATGGCAGATTCTTTGGCTTAATCAGCAGCACAGATGTTATCGGCAAAGCAACTCGGGTAATTTTTGGTAAAAACCACCGCATGGGCACCTCTATTAATTAGTTTGGTTCTCATATCAAACCTTTACTCAAGTTTAATCACACACAAGCTTGCCTGATCCCCCAAAGGGTTTGCTATACTGATTCGCTAGCTATTATATCGTTGGACAAACACTCATGCTCTACCCAAAACATTATGATGTAATCGTCGTTGGCGGCGGTCACGCAGGCACCGAAGCAGCACTTGCCGCTGCGCGTATGGGTCAGCAAACTGTCCTTCTGACACACAATATTGAAACCATCGGACAGATGAGCTGCAACCCCGCCATTGGTGGTATAGGTAAAGGCCATCTAGTCAAAGAAATCGATGCACTAGGTGGCGCTATGGGCCATGCGGCCGACCGCGGCGGCATCCAATTCCGGATTCTCAATGCGCGCAAAGGTCCTGCCGTGCGGGCTACTCGTGCCCAGGCTGACCGGGTGTTGTACAAAGCGGCAGTTTTGGAAATCGTTCAAAATCAGGACAATCTTGACCTGTTTATGCAGTCAGTTGATGACCTGATTATGGATGGCGATCGAGCAGTCGGCGTTCGAACTCAAATGGGCGTGGACTTTAAAGCTAAAGCAGTCGTTCTTACCGTCGGTACCTTCCTCGGGGGGAAAATTCATATCGGGATGGAGAACCATTCCGGTGGCCGCGCTGGTGACCCACCGTCGATTGCGCTTGCGCAACGATTACGGGATATGCCGTTTCGGGTAGAACGTCTAAAAACCGGTACCCCACCTCGTATCGATGCACGCAGTATCGACTATACTTCACTTCAAGCTCAGCCCGGGGATGACCCAACGCCGGTGTTTTCATATCTAGGTGATCGCTCAGAGCATCCGCAACAGGTGGCTTGCCACATCACCTACACCAATAAAGGCACGCACGACTTAATTCTAAAGTCACTGGATAGATCTCCACTTTACTCCGGTAAGATTGAAGGA
>CALAJG010000235.1 GCA_937923375.1 uncultured Leucothrix sp. | reverse complement strand
TTACCGTTTGTCTGTTTTTTGGGTGCATGGAGTTTACTCAGTGATACATTATTTTCAGATTTGCGTAAAAATAAAAATAATTTAAATACCGGGCCATTAGAAAGTTTTGTGCACCTGGCTGGAGTGAGCTCTGATGATTTCGTCACGTACATTTACTATTTCCTTGATCAAACCTTTAACCCTTAGTCTTTCAATCGCTTTAGCTACAGGCTTATCAATCAATGCTGCTCATGCTGAAGCTGTTTATGGACCGGTTAAATCAAGCGATACTTTGAGTAAAATCATAAACCGTTTGTACACTGGATCTACAGCATCCAGAAGGTCGATGATGAGGCAGATTGTCGCAGACAACCCTAGTGCATTTTTAAATGGTGATATGAACCTTTTAAAGCTAAATGCTTCGCTGCTTTTACCTGGCCCTCAATGGAAAAACGTTGCGGCTTCTGTGTCGAAAAATAACAAAAGCAATCAAACAACGGATGTACAGTCACCGGTCGATTCGTCAGTCAAACTTGTAAAAGCAGATTTAGTAGATCGAAGCGCACCTAGCTTGACTGTTGAACAAATGAAAGGGCGAATTGTCTTTCTTGATGCTGAAAGATCTAGCCTTATTGAACAGGTGGCTAAGCTTAAGAGTGAAACTGTTCGTCTGGAGAAAAAAGTTCAGGCTTTAGAATCTAATAGCAAACAATCTGATGAGCAGCTCAGAATTTTAGACGCTGAAATTATACGTTTAACAAATCTTCTAGAAAATAATGAATCAAAATTATCCAATGCAGACCTAAATCAGCTAGTGGTGCTCCAGGAAAAATTTCGTTTGGTTCAGGAGGAGACAAAATTACTCAGAGGTGAGCTCGCAAAAACACAAAGCAAGCTTGAGCGAAACGATACCAGGAGCAATCAGGCCAGTACAACAATCGCAAATTTAACCAAGGAAAATAATAAATTACAAAAACTTCTTCGAGAGTCTCAACCTGGTGTTCACTATTACAACGATACGGGCAAGGGCTACGAATTGAGTCTGATGTCCGGTAAGCTGCAGCTGCCGATAGCACTTATTGTAATTGGTGGGACTTTGCTTGCATTGATGCTAACGGCTTTGATCGTCACCAGAAGAAAGAAAAAACCGGCAGAGGTTGTCAATGAGAGTAATCGTATAGATCCTTTCGAAATAACTGATAGCAGCCGATATAGCACATTATTAGAAACGCCGAGTCAGGAGGTTAGAGGGTTTGCCCAACCCCATACCCAACCTGAAGAAAATGTATTCAAAATGTTTGATGAAGGCACCTTGGAGATGGATCTAAAGCTAGATATGGCTGAAGCCTATTTACAGGTCTCAGATTCTGACTCTGCCCGAGCGATACTACAGGAAGTCATGCTGGGCGGAAGTGAGTTACAAAAGCGTAGAGCTAAAAGATTAAATATCAAAGCAGCTTAACTAAAAGAGTTATACCCCAACTATAAAGATCATTAGATGTTTATGAATAGTTAAATGGTCTGAGAAGATAAAAGCGGGCATAATTCAACTTTTTAAGACAGTTCTCTGTGCTATGACGCTTGAAACGCTGGTAATTACAATCGATGGTCCCGCTGGTTCTGGCAAAGGTACTATTGCCCAACAAGTAGCTAGTGAGCTTGGCTGGCATATCTTGGACAGCGGGTCCTTGTATCGATTGACCGCCTATTCAGCACTCAAGAACGCATGTTCCTTAGAGAATATCCCCGAATTAGAAAAAATTGCACGGAATTTGCAGGTTGAGTTTTTACCTGAGTCTGGTGGGGTGATGAGGATAATTCTAGCTGGTGTCGATGTTAGTCATGAAATTCGTAGTGAATCGGCAGGTGAAGCCGCTTCAAAGGTAGCCTCCATCAGTGAAGTTCGCGAAGCTTTATTAAAACGCCAACGAGATTTCGCCAGAGAACCAGGTCTGGTTTGCGATGGTCGTGATATGGGTACCGTTGTTTTCCCCGATGCAATTCTAAAAATCTATCTTACAGCGAGTGCAGAAGTACGTGCCCAAAGACGTTTAAAACAGTTGAAAGATCATGGGCTTAATGCTAATCTCGCCGCCTTAATTAAAGAGATTCAGGATCGTGATCACCGGGATAAAACCCGAGTTCATGCACCCTTGCATCCTGCCTCAGATGCCATTGAAATTGACAGTAGTGAATTAACTATTGCCGAAGTGGTCTCTAGAATCAGGGGTTTATACGAATCTAAAGTTTCCATTAGCTAAAGCTATTAATACCCTGTTGACTAAGAAATACTATACCTATTAGTCATTTAGTACCTTTATCTGATCCATTCTCTCCTGCAATTTTGCAGGGGATGAATCAACTCAACCCGACGCGAGCAGGGTGCTGTCGTCTATATTTTAAGGTTTTATACCATGAGCGAAAGTTTTGCAGAGTTATTTGAAGAGAGTCTAACGTTTATCGAAATGACACCGGGCTCTTTAGTCAACGCCACCGTTGTCGAAGTAACTCCGGATTTTGTAACGGTGAGTGCTGGTTTGAAGTCAGAGGGTGTTATCCCTGCTGAGCAATTCAAAAATGAAGCGGGTGAAATTACCGTTGAACGTGGCGATGTTGTTGAAGTTGCTCTTGAAAGTGTTGAAGATGGTTTCGGTGAGACTAAGTTGTCTCGCGAAAAAGCCCGTCGTCTACGTGCTTGGGAAGTACTTGAAGAAGCACTTGAGAAAGATGAGATCATCACTGGAATCATCAGCGGAAAAGTTAAAGGTGGCTTCACAGTCGAGCTTGGCGACATCCGTGCATTCTTGCCAGGTTCGCTTGTTGACGTACGTCCTGTACGTGATACAGCATACCTTGAAGGTAAAGAGCTTGAATTCAAGCTAATCAAATTAGATCAGCGTCGTAATAACGTGGTTGTATCTCGTCGTGCAGTAGTTGAAGAAGAGTACAGTGCAGAACGTGACGCATTACTTGAGACACTTGCTGAAGGCAAAGTGGTTAAAGGTATCGTTAAGAACCTTACTGATTACGGTGCGTTTATCGATCTTGGTGGTATTGACGGTCTATTGCATATCACTGATATGGCTTGGAAGCGTGTTAAGCATCCTTCTGAAATCATCCAGATGGGTGATGAGATCGACGTTAAGATCCTTAAGTTCGA
>CALAJG010000234.1 GCA_937923375.1 uncultured Leucothrix sp. | reverse complement strand
TTGAAGCACAGGCAAGACGTAAATTAGGAATGCATATTCCACGTGCAGTGGACATAAGGGTGATTCGAGAGTGACGCGACGTACACGTACAAAACAATCAGCATTGATTTCTCCGGTTTATCGGGGCAGACGCTTAGCGCTGTTGCTATTGCTGCTTGCCGGAATCGTGGTGATGTTGTTGCGTGCAGGTTATTTGGAGATTTTTCAACAACAATGGCTTCAGGCTCAAGCTGACAAGCGTCAGCTTAGAACAATGACAATTCCGCCTTACAGAGGAATGATTACTGACCGTAATGATGAAGCGTTGGCGATTAGTTCACCAGTCGAGTCTGTATGGGTGGACCCCACTAAGTTCTTTATGGAGCGGAATTTAATTCGGGAAGCGGCAGCAGATCCTGATGAGAATATTGCAGTTAAAGGCCGCAATCAACTTGATGAGTTAGACGTTAATTTACTGAAGTTGCGTAAAACGCTAGGCATGAAAAAAGGTGGGCTGACAAGGCTATTGTCACAAAATAGCACAAAGCAATTTGTATATTTGCTGCGTCAGGTTTCGCCAGAAAAAGCTAAGTCAATTACAGACTTGAAGATACCAGGTGTTGGTTCGCAAAATGAATACCGTCGTTTTTACCCGATGGCAGAAGCGATCTCGCATGTTATTGGCTTTACAAATATCGAAGATGCTGGTGTTGAGGGTATCGAACGCTCAATGAATGAGCGTTTGGCAGGCCAGCAGGGTAAGAAGAAAGTAATCCAGGATGGTGCTTCCCGACTGATAGAAGACGTTGAGCAAGTCGAGCGAATGATTCCTGGGCAAAATGTTAGTCTCAGTATCGATCGCCGCATTCAGTATCAAGCTTACAAGATACTGAAAGAACAAGTGCATCAATTGAGCGCGAAGGCGGGCGCAGTTGTCGTGATGGATTCTCGCACTGGCGAGATTTTAGCTTTGGCTAACATGCCGGGATTCAACCCTAATGCACGTAATAAGCTTAAAGCCGAGAATTATCGTAATCGTGCGGTGATGGACGCGTTTGAGCCGGGTTCAACTATAAAGCCATTAACCATTGCGGCAGCGCTTGAGGCGCGAGTGATCGGGCCAGATGTTTCGATAAATACCTCGCCTGGTTATCTTGAGCTAGGAAAAACTAAAGTCCAGGATCCAAGAGATTATGGGGATTTGACGCTGGATTTGGTATTGGCAAAGTCCAGTAACGTTGGTGCTTCTAAAGTTGCTCTATTGATGGAACCAAAGGAGCATTGGAAGTTTTTAAACCGGGCTGGCTTTGGCTTACGACCTGGTTCAGGCGCACCAACAGAAACAGTGGGCGGTCTAAGTTACTATGAAGATTGGGGTAAGGTAGACAGGGCCTCTCACGGTTATGGTTATGGCTTGTCTGTTAGTTTATTACAGATTGCTCAAGCGTATACTGTATTTGCCAATGAAGGTATTTTGGTTCCGGCGAGACTTCTTAAGCAAACGGAAGAGACAGTCGGTCGTCGCATCATGAAGCCTGAGAATGCCAAAGCCGTATTGCGCATGATGACTGCAGTGGTGAGAGAAGGTGCTACCGGCAAATTGGCGATGATTGACGGTTATAAAGTAGCTGGCAAGACGGGTACTGCTTTTAAATACATTAACAAGAAATACCGCCGAGACCGCAGAGTGGTGAGTTTTATTGGTCTTGCGCCAGCCAGTGATCCTCGATTAGTGGTGGCCGTTATGCTGGATGAGCCTCGTGTAGAACGTGCGACAGGCGGCCGTTTAGTGGCCCCTATGTTCTCTAAAATCATGTCTAGCAGCCTGCGTGTATTAGATATTCCACCGGATGATTTGCCAGGTAAACAAGCAGTTGCAAAGCTTAAAGGAGGGTCCTAATGTCGATTTCTCTTAAGACTTTGTTAGAAAATGTACCTGGTGTTATGGTATCTTCCTACACGAATGTTGAGCTGTCAGAAATGACAATAGACAGTCGTGAAGTTAAGCAGGGTTATGTGTTCGTTGCATTGAAGGGAACCAGCGAACATGGCATAAAATATGCGGCTATCGCAGAGCAATTGGGAGCAGTTGCTATACTTTGGGATTACGATCAAACAATTGATCCCCCGCCACTTGATATCCCTCTTATTGCCATAAAAGAATTACCAGCGAGCCTAGGCGGAATTGCAGCCCGTCTTTATGATTACTCCGATCAGCCACTGCAGATTGTCGGGATTACAGGAACCGACGGAAAAACTTCTGTAAGCCACTTTTTAGCACAGGCAATGAATGCCTCTGGTGAATCGTGTTCAGTGATAGGAACACTCGGTATTGGTAACCCAAGCGCTTTAGAAAAAGCGACACACACCACGCCCGATGTGATCTCTGTCCATAAGAATCTCCAACGCCTCAGCACGCGAGGGAGTCGCTGTGTGGCGATGGAGGTTTCTTCACATGCGCTGGATCAGCAGCGCGTTGCCGGTGTGGTATTTGATGTAGCGGTACTGAGCAATCTGACACGCGATCATCTTGATTATCATGGTACGGTTGAGGCTTACGCGGACGCCAAAGCTCGCTTGTTTACTCAGCATCAACCCAAAACTGTTGTGTTAAATCTCAATGATAAGTTTGGCGTTCGGCTAGCGAAAAAATTAAAGCAAACAGAAACTGCTGTTTATGGTTATAGCTCATGTGAAGAACATGATTCAATAGATCTGGTTCCAAATGCTCTGGTCGCATCTAGTGCGAAATTTGATCATCAGGGGCTAAGCGCTGATATCGCTTATCGAGGCGAAAGTTATCGACTGAATGCCTCCGTGCTTGGCGATTTTAATTTGAGTAATTTGCTGGCAGCTGCTGGTGCATTAATCGCCTTAGGTAATTCGCCGGAAGAAGCGATAGCGATGGTGTCTAAAGTGAGTACTGTCCCTGGGCGTATCGAAAAAGTTGAATATTCTGCTTCGGTAGGTTTCTCTCAGAACTTTCTTGTTGCTGTAGATTATGCGCATACCCCTGCTGCACTCGAGTCAGTGCTAAAGGCGTTGCGCTCGCATTGCACTGGTAAATTGATTTGTGTATTTGGCTGCGGTGGTAATCGGGATAAGGGTAAGCGCACCCTGATGGCAGCCGTTGCTGAACGATTGGCCGATAGTGTCATCGTCACCGACGATAACCCTCGTTACGAAAATCCAAAACAAATTATGCAGGAAATTCTGGCAGGTTTTGAGCAGCCTGAATCGGTAGATGTAGAGCATGATCGTGCCATTGCTATCAATAAGGCAATTGCCAGCGCCGAAGCCGGTGATGTGGTATTGGTGGCCGGCAAAGGCCATGAAAAATCACAATTAGTCGAAGACCGTGAATTGCCTTTCGATGATCGCGAGCAAATTACTCGCGCACTGGCTAAGTTGGCCGAGAGGGCCGTGGCATGACTTGGACACTCTCAGAAATTGCTCAAATGGTTGGCGGCGAGCTACACGGCAGCCTTGAAATGAATGCTATCAACATTGATTCAGTGGCAACTGACTCGCGTTTGGTCACTCCTGAGCAATTATTTATCGCCATTCGTGGAGAGCGCTTTGATGCTCATGATTTCGTTTCTACGTTAGAGGGGCAGGCTGGCGCTGCATTAGTTGATACGGTAATCGATTGTAATCTGCCACAGATCGTTGTGGATGATACACGGCAGGCCTTGGCTAGATTTGCGTCTGAGTGGCGTCATCAATTTGATTCTCCTCTGATCGCATTAACGGGTAGTAATGGTAAAACCACCGTTAAAGAAATGCTGAGTGCTATATTAAGCGTTAAAGGCGATGTGTTAGCAACGCTGGGCAACCTTAATAATGATCTGGGTGTACCACTGACATTATTAAGATTACGCAAGCAGCACGACTACGCCGTAATTGAAATGGGGGCGAATCATTTCAATGAAATTGCCTTCTTAACAAAAATTGGTAAACCTGATGTCGCGATCCTCAACAATGCGGGCGCGTCACATCTGGAAGGCTTCGGCAGCGTGGAAGGGGTTTCACGTGCCAAAGCAGAAATTTTTCAGGGTCTTAGTGACGCTGGAATAGCAATCATCAATGCGGACGATGATTATGCTGATTACTGGCACAGCTGTGTAGCTGGCAAGCGGGTAATTAGTTTTGGCATGGATAAGGCTGCGACAGTACAGGGAAAGGCCTCACCAACAGGGATGTTGGTCCTCTCACATGCAGCTGGGGAAAATACAGATAAATCTGTAGAAATTTCCTTAGCGCTATTGGGTCGACACAATCAATGTAACGCGCTGGCTGCAGCAAGTGCAGCAATTGCCGTTGGTGCAACGCTACAAGAAATCAAGCAAGGTCTCGAAACGTTAACGCCGGTTAAAGGTCGCTTAACGCCTTACGATGGACCACGAAACTCCAAACTAATCGATGATACCTATAACGCGAATCCATCTTCTATGAAGGCTGCGATTGATGTGCTTAGCGAGTTTACGGCAGGTGAACGAGTGCTTGTTTTGGGTGACATGGGTGAGTTGGGTGACGATGTGGAGCAGTTGCATGCCGACATTGGTGTTTATGCTCGGGATAAGGGTATAGAAAAGCTTTTCTGTTTAGGAACGTACGCTCAGCAGGCTGCAAAATCGTTTGGTAAAAATGCACGTCATTATCAAGATATCGAACCCATGCTAGATGCGTTAAAGCAACAAATTAATAACACGACAGTTTTAGTGAAAGGATCACGCAGTATGCGCATGGAACGAGTTATCGAAGCCTTGAAGCTTACGGCCAGCAACCTTCCAAATAACCAAACAGGAAGTGTCGCATGCTAGTTTTACTCTTCGAATGGTTAGCTCAGAGCTTCAGCTTCTTTGATGTTTTTAAATATTTAACGCTGCGTGGAATTTTGGCAGTGCTAACCGCGTTGGGTTTATGTTTGGCCATGGGGCCTTTGATGATCCGCCGTCTGACTGAATTGAAAATTGGTCAAAGTATCCGTGATGACGGGCCGCAGACGCATCTAGCGAAAACAGGCACGCCGACTATGGGTGGCGCACTGGTGCTGCTGGCTATCGGCGTTTCAACGTTAATGTGGGGAGACTTAAGTAATTATTATGTCTGGATTACGCTTTTCGTCACGCTGGGCTCAGGCATTGTTGGTGGATTAGATGATTATTTAAAGCTTAAGTATCGCAACAGCGTTGGTTTGCCCGGCCGGTATAAATATTTGGGATTGTCAGGGATTGCATTTATTGGCGTCCTAGCGCTCTACCTGTTTGCGACTCCTACGGCTGATAATCCTTCTCCTACAGAAACGACCTTATTCATTCCGGTTTTTAAAGATTTGTTCTTTCAGCTCGGTTGGTTGTTTATCCCTTGGAGTTATCTTGTCATTGTAGGAGCAAGTAACGCGGTAAATTTAACTGACGGATTAGATGGGTTGGCTATCATGCCAACGATCTTGGTTTCAGCAGGATTAGGTGTATTTGCCTACCTTAGCGGTAATAGCGTGTTTGCAGGTTACTTGGGGATCCCTTATATACCTGGCGTTGGTGAAATGGTCATCTTCTGCGCCACTATCTTTGGTGCTGGCTTAGGGTTTCTCTGGTTTAACACTTACCCCGCTCAGGTCTTTATGGGTGATGTTGGTGCTCTTGCTCTAGGTGCTGGGCTGGGTGTGGTAGCGGTTATCGTTCGTCAGGAAATCGTACTAGCCATCATGGGCGGTATTTTTGTGATAGAAGCCATATCGGTCATATTACAGGTGGGTTCTTTCAAAATGACGGGCAAGCGCATATTCAGGATGGCGCCGATACATCATCACTATGAGTTAAAAGGTTGGGCTGAGCCTAAGGTAATCGTTCGGTTCTGGATAATCACCATCATTCTTGTATTGATTGGTCTAGCTACATTGAAGGTACGTTAAGACGATGCAGCAGGTACAGCGGACAAATTGGCATACATTGATCGTCGGTCTTGGAAGGACCGGACTTTCAATAGCGCGCTATTTATCGGCTAGGGATGTGCCATTTGCAGTAATGGATACACGTGCTGAACCGCCCTCAGCAGATACCTTAAGAACAGAGTTTCCAAATGTTGAACGTTATTTTGGCGGACTAAGCGCCGAGGTGATGTGTACAGCTCAAAGGATGATTGTTAGCCCGGGTATTGCTTTGGCGACACCTGATATAGAAAAGGCTCGATCTTTGGGGATCGAAGTAATTGGCGATATTGAATTATTCGCGCGTGAAGCCAAAGCGCCGATCGTTGCTATTACCGGATCTAACGGAAAGACAACAGTTACTACCTTGCTGGATATGATGGCAAAAAAAGCAGGGGTAAAAGTGGCCACAGGTGGAAACATTGGTTTGCCAGCGTTAGAGCTTTTAAATCAGCGAAAAACTGAGCTTTATATTTTGGAACTATCAAGTTTCCAACTGGAAACAACGGACAGCCTGAAATGTAAGGCGGCTTGCATTCTCAATATTACTGAAGATCATTTGGATCGTTACTCCGGACGTATTGATTTATATGCGGCTGCTAAAGCGAAAATTTATAAAAACTGTGAAATAAAGGTTGCTAATCGTGACGATAAAACAGTTGTAAATCTGGCAAACGATAGCCGAGCGATTACGTTTGGCGCAGGGCCAACCCACAACGGCCACTTTGGTGTGGAGCTGGCAGAGGGGCTTCGCTGGCTGGTTAGGGGCGATGAAAAATTGTTAGACACGACTGAAATGAAGGTGACTGGCAGCCACAATGAAGTTAATGCTCTGGCTGCTCTTGCATTAGCTGAAGCAGCAGGAATTGACCTAGAGCCCTGTCTGGAGGCGCTGCGGGAGTTTGATGGGCTTGAGCATCGAACTCAATGGATTGGCCAACACAATGGCATTCATTGGTTTAACGACTCCAAAGGAACCAATGTTGGTGCAACGGTTGCGGCACTTCAGGGACTTCCGGGGAAAACCGTATTATTGGCAGGTGGGCAAGGCAAAAATGCTGACTTTTCTCCCCTGGCCGATGTTGTTCAGAAGTACGCCAGAGCGGTGGTTTTATTTGGAGAAGACGCCGAGTTGATAGCGCTAGCGCTTAAAGGTGACATCCCAATCGTATTCGCCAACGACATAGTAGATGCTGTGAAGCAAGCCGAGGAATTGGCCTGCATCGGTGACAATGTGCTGTTATCGCCGGCTTGTGCCAGTTTCGATATGTTTGATAATTATGAGCAGCGTGGACAGATCTTCATGGAAACAGTCAGACAGGAGGTTTTATGCTAAAGCGAATTCTTGCTGATTTTTACCCTGAATGGGAGCGCTATATTGACCGCGCGCTGTTGATCAATATTTTGCTGTTGATCGGTCTGGGCACGGTTGTCATGACTTCCGCTTCGATTGCTATCGCAGAAAAAAGTAATGGCTCAGCTTATTTTTACTTAAACAAGCAGCTTATTTTTCTTGCGATAGGTGGGTTAGCTGCTTACATCACTTATCAGTTCAGGTTGACGACATGGCAAAATTTAGGGCCAACGATACTGATTCCGATATTAATTTTACTTATTACAGTATTGGTGGTTGGTAAAGAAATCAACGGAAGCACTCGTTGGTTGGGGGTTGGGCCATTGTCTATCCAGATCTCTGAAATTACCAAGATTAGTTTTATTTTATACATGGCTGGATACTTGGTTCGTCATGGTAAGGACCTCTCAGAGTCGAAATCTTATAAGCCACTGTTTGTGCCGCTATTAATCATCGTTGTCATCGATATCCTATTGATTCTGGAGCCTGACTTTGGAAGCGTCATCATGATAACCGCTACCGGACTGGCTCTTCTGTTCTTGGGAGGTGTTAAGTTACATCGCTTGTTTTTCTTGCTGGTGATTGCCATTGTTGCCATGGTTGGCATGGTAATGGCGGGTGGTTATCGCGTTGCGCGAGTGGTTGCGTTTTTGAATCCTTGGGAGCACGCGCAAGACAAAGGTTATCAGACAGTTCACTCACTAATGGGAATTGGTGATGGCGGCTGGTTCGGCGTGGGCTTAGGTGGCAGCGTGCAGAAGCTGTTTTATCTACCTGAAGCACACAATGACTATGTGTTTGCGGTCCTAGCTGAAGAATTCGGCTTTCTCGGTATTGTAATAACACTTGCCCTGTTTGCATGGTTGGTTCAACGTGCATTTGTCATTGGTTTCAATGCCGATAAGGCGAAGCTTCATTATGGGGCTTATGTTGCTTATGGCATCGGTTTCTGGATTGGTTTTCAAGTGCTGTTCCATATCGGCGTGAATCTCGCCATTTTGCCACCTAAGGGTTTGACGTTGCCGTTTATAAGTTACGGTGGAAGCAGTTTGCTAAGCATTTTGATTGCGATGGCGCTGCTGATGAGAACCCATCGCGATACACAAATTGCGTTGTTTGGACTGTCTGACAGAGAGCTTCAGAAACAAAAGCAGCGAAAAGAAAGAGAAGTGGCACGTAAGCAAGCGCCGTCCAAAATCGCCAAAACGTCACGCAAGCGCAAAGCTGCAGCAGCCAGCAGACGAACAGCAACGTCACGACGTCCTGCGCGAGGTACTAGCTAATGTCTAGTCGTCCTGTACTAATCACTGCAGGTGGAACAGGTGGTCATGTTTATCCTGGACTAGCTGTCGCTCGCGCATTGGAAAAGCAAGACATCCCCGTCGTCTGGATGGGTACTAGCAAGGGGCTCGAAGCACGAGTGATTCCTGCCGCCGGTATCGAAATGGCATGGCTGGAGGTCACAGGCCTTCGTGGTAAAGGTGCGCTGGCATTGGTGTTAGCACCGTTCCGATTGATTAAGGCGCTTTACCAGTCTGTGCG